>SLLW01000197.1 GCA_007133875.1 Balneolales bacterium
AGACTTTTCACACGTGCGTCAACTTAAATTCAACTGGTCTGTCCTGGCGGGCAGTGTGTTCTACATCGGTTTTCTGCCAAAAATACCCGGCACATGGGGCAGTCTGGCCGCCCTGCCGTTCATTTACCTGGCTTCACAATACATCCACCCCCTGTTCGGACCGTTGCTGATTGCTGTCTTTTTTTCTCTGCTGACCCTCCTGGCATCATCCGGAATCGAAAAGGTACTTGGTCCGGACCCGGCGGAATGTGTCTCCGACGAATTCGCCGGCCAGGCGATCGTCTTCCTGTTTATTCCCATTTACACCAGCTGGGAGTACAATCTGCTGGTTTTCGTTGCCGGGTTCCTGCTCTTTCGGATATTTGATATTCTTAAGCCCCTGGGCATCGGAGCCATCCAGAATACCGAAGGAGGATGGGGAATTCTGCTGGATGATATCGTTGCCGGGATGTATGCACAAATGTGCCTGTTATTTGTTATATTTATAATTCTATAAACTTTTCCGGCCTGATACCGGCATGGCCCGGGAGCATACGAGAAGAATGAGATGCAGCCGGACTGCAGAATCGATTTATTGAATTATGATTTATGACAAACCATTTGCCCGTGAGTTGGCAGGGGAACTACTTGATATCAATGCCGTATTGTTACGGCCGGAGAATCCCTTTGTTTGGTCATCCGGGTGGAATTCCCCCATTTATTGCGACAATCGCCTGACCATCCTCTACCCGAAACTTCGCAACCGGATTGCCGACAAACTATCCGATCTGATCACCGAAAAGTTTCCTGATGTCGATGTCATTACAGGTACTGCTACCGCCGGTATACCACATGCCGCCTGGGTGGCCGACCGTCAGAACAAACCGATGGCATATGTCCGGGCAAAAGCCAAAGCTTATGGAATGGGGAACCAGATTGAAGGCGGTGTCCGAAAAGGAGAATCAACGATTGTCATAGAGGATCTGATCTCAACCGGGGCATCCGCTCTGTCCGTACTTGAAGCCCTGCAATTTATCGGTGCCAATGTGCTTGGCCTGCTGACAATTTTCACCTATGGATTTGATATCTCCAATCAAAAAATTGCAGATCACAATATCCCGTTCTATTCGTTGACCGACTATGAAACCCTGGTGGATGTTGCCCTGGATAAGGATAAAATCCGCCACAGTGATGTCGATTTTCTGAACGAGTGGCGTCAGTATCCGAATTCCTGGCCGGAAACACCTTAGGACGACGGTTATCACAAACGGGCGAAAAGCGGATACCTGCAATCCGTCCGGCAGAATCGGCATCATTCCATAATGATCACATGGAAGTCGGGTTATAAACTCTGTAATTTATGGAGTTATTTGCATTCGCCACCCATTTACATCACTTTCAAAATAACGACGGATTTTGGCTGATCGAAAATTTTATATAGAAACCTACGGATGCCAGATGAATTTTGCCGACTCGGAGATCGTCAATTCGATCATGGTCGAGCGTGGCATGACACCCAGCGAAACACCGGAAGACGCCTCCGTGGTTTTCATCAACACCTGTTCCATCCGGGATAACGCAGAAAGAAAAGTCTGGAACCGGCTGCACGACTTCCGGAAAATGAAACGCCAGCGTAACGGAGACATGGTGGTCGGGATTCTGGGATGCATGGCCGAGCGGCTTCGTGAAAAATTCCTGGAGAAAGAGAAGCTGGTGGATCTGGTCGTCGGGCCGGACGCCTACCGCGAACTACCCTCCCTGCTTGCCGAAGTCGAAGATGGCCGAAAAGCGGTAAACGTGATTCTCTCACAAGAGGAGACCTACGCCGACATCACACCCGTACGGACTACCGGAAACGGGGTCTCCGCTTTTGTATCGGTGATGCGCGGATGTGACAATATGTGCTCTTTCTGCGTGGTTCCGTTCACCCGCGGACGTGAACGCAGCCGTGCCGTAGAAAGTGTCCTGGATGAATTCAAAATACTCAGCGATCAGGGATACCGGGAAGTGACACTGCTCGGACAGAATGTCAACTCCTACAACCACGAGGGCCGAAATTTTGCCGAATTGATGTATCGCTGCAGTTTGATCGACCCGGAAATGCGAATCCGTTTCTCCACCTCCCACCCGAAAGATTTTCCCGATGAATTTCTGCAGGTGATGCAGGAGCGCCACAATATCTGCAACTATATCCACATCCCCATTCAGTCCGGAAACAATGAAGTCCTGGAACGGATGCGCCGTACCTACACGCGTGAAGAATATCTGGATCTGATCGACAAGATGAAGGAGATGATCCCCGGTGTTTCGCTGTCAACCGATATTATTGCAGGCTTTTGCGGGGAGACCGAAGCGCAGCACCGCGACACCCTGGACGTCATGAAGCGGGTGCGGTATGATCTGGCCTACATGTTCGCCTACTCCGAAAGGGAACGGACACTCGCCCACCGCAAGTTTGAGGATGATGTCCCCGGGGAGGTAAAAAAACGGCGCCTCTCGGAAATCATTCAGCTTCAGCAGGAGATAGCCGCAGAACAAAACCGCCTGGAAATCGGCAAACGGCACGTGGTTTTGGCCGAAGGCCGAAGTAAACGATCGGCAGAGCAATTATCGGGTCGCACCGATACCAATAAAATGACTATTTTTGACAAAGGATCGTACCAAAGCGGCGATTATGTCGAGGTGGAAATTATTGATGCCAACTCGGCGACGCTTAAAGCGACCGCACTCCGGAAAGTGACTCTTTCGGAAACCGTAGCAGAACCCATTACCGTATGACAATTGACCAGCCGGTGGACAGAAACCAGCTTCAGAAAAAATATGGAATCATTGGAGAGTCGCCGGTACTGAAACAGGCACTCGACAAGGTTGTTCAGGTGGCTCCTACCGAAATCACGGTCCTCCTGAATGGGGAGACCGGTGTCGGGAAAGATGTGACCGCCCGTGTGATTCATGACCTGAGCAAGAGAAGTGTAAATAACCTGGTGATTGTCAACTGTGGTGCCATCCCGGAAGGAATTATCGAAAGCGAACTGTTCGGCCACGAGAAAGGATCTTTTACAGGGGCACACGAAGCCCGAATGGGTTACTTTGAACAGGCCGACGGCGGAACCATCTTCCTGGATGAAGTGGTGGATACCCCGAAAAATGTCCAGGTCAAGTTGTTGCGGATCCTCGAATCGGGTGAATTCTTCCGGGTCGGCTCAAGCAAGTTGCGTAAAGTGGATGTCCGCGTGATCGCCGCATCCAACAAGGATATGTGGAAGAGTGTCGAGAAGGGGGATTTCCGGGAGGACCTCTTCTACCGCTTGAACACGGTTAACATCGCCATTCCGCCGCTGCGGGAACGTAACGAAGATATTTTGCTGATTTTCCGGAAATTCGTCTCGGATTTTGCCAAAAAATACGATTCTGTATTCCGGGGGATGTCGGACGAAGCCCGCCGGTTGCTGCTCTCCTACCGGTGGCCGGGAAATATCCGTGAACTGCGCAACGTTGCCGAGCAGCTTGTGGTTCTCGAAAAGTCCCGTTTTGTTGACGAGGAAGTGTTGCGAAAGTACCTGAAAGGGCGGCAGAAACTGGGGTCACCGGATAATCTGCCCATGTTATTCGGACAGGATGACGACCAGCGCGAATCGTTCCAGGCTTCCCATAACAACGATATGCGGCTGATCTATCAGGCACTCCTGGATATGAAGAGCGACATGAGCGATATGAAGCGCATGATGGGCACCCTCTTCTATAATTCATTCCGAGGGGGGAATGTCCCAAAACCGCTCCCCTCTCCTGCGCAGTATGGATACAAAGAGGATTCACGGGGCAAACCGGATGATCCGTCAGAAATGATGGTGGGTATGGCTCCGTATTCCGATATTGATTATGATGATGAATCGGGTGACCCGGAGGAATCAACAGAATCCGGCGATATGGCAGAAACCGAAAACACGTCACAGCCCGGTGTGCAGTCGCATGGCGATGCCCCCGCCGGAGCGGATTCCCTGAATGATGATCAGCGCGAAGTCATGGAGCTGTTTGATGCTGAAGATCTGCCGTCGCTGGAAGATGTCGAGAAATTTTTGATTGAACGCGCACTGAAAAAATATCACGGAAACCGTCGTAAAGCGGCACGCATACTGGGGATGAGCGAACGGACGTTATACCGAAAAATAGATCAGTATGAACTGGTATAATCCTGTTTCAGGACCTTCTTTTATCAGGAGCGGTATCGTTATGCTGCTGCTTGTGGCCGTTGGCCTGGGCGGATGCTTTCGGTACAGTTTCACAGGGGTAACCATTCCTTCGGGAGTACGGACCATATATATTCCATTCTTTCCGGATCAGTCAGGTAGCGGCCTGGGCGACATGAGTGACTTGCTGAATGATGCGCTGATTGATCGGTTTGTTAATCAGACCCGCCTGAATCTAACCAGTTCCGTAGAGGATGCCGATGTCGTTATTGACGGAGAGATAACCTCATACTCCAACCGCCCGTTCAGTGTCGCAGGGGATGAGCGTGCCAGCCTGAACCGGGTTCAGATTGGAGTGCGCGCATCCTACTCCTATACGGACGCTGAACAGCCCAAATTCGATAAAAATTTTTCGGGCAATTTCGAATATGATCCAAGCGAAGACCCGATTGAGGGTGAACAAGAGGCTGTACTCGAGGCGTTGTCCCGTATCGCCGATAATATGTTTAATGATGCCATGGGCGACTGGTAGCCTGTTTCAGGCCCGATTGTTTTATACTTAATTTTTTTATAATCCCTGCTGTTTCTATATTTTACGTTCATCACAGAAACCCCTCCGGCCATGCAAGGATTACCTTTCGAAATACCCAGGAGTCTCAGCTCCTATATTACTCAGTTTGAAAACGATCCCGATAAGGGAATTGCCAATCTGGAGTCCCATCTTAAAAAGCGGGGAATGGATGCGGTAGGCTATTTCTTATTGTCCTGGCTTTATCACAACAATAATCAACAAAGCCAGGCCATCTATTTTGCACTCAAAGCAAAATGTTTTGCACCCGGGAGCCCCCTGTTTGAACACCTACACTACTTCCTGGTACACCCCGACCGGTTCGATGCCTGGAAACCATTTCCTGCTGATACACGCATCACCGGTAAGGATGGCACCATAGTATCTTCGGGGTATACACTGGACCTGGATCGGCTCATTGAACAGCTGTCAAAAGCGGAAAAGCAAAAAATCACCATTTCCACGGAAAAAAAGGATGACCGCGACCTCGGTGAATCTTCGGAGAAGATCGGTGACATCGCATCTGAGACCCTTGCCAATATTTATGAAAAACAGGAGCGATACGAAGAGGCCCTTCGCACCCTGGAAGTGCTTTGTCAGGTGAAACCACAAAAAGAGGCCCAATACAAAACGCAGATTGATCGGATCAGGAAGTTGATGGAAAAGATCGATGCCTGATCACAATTGAGTCACAAAAGCGTTGTTCTGTTTTTCAAAGCCAATCGTGGTGTGCGTTCCGTGTCCGGGCCATACGGTTGTATCGTCCGGAAGGGTGTAAAGCTGTTTTAAAATGCTTTGCTCAAGCTGATCATAATCCCCGCCATAAAGATCGGTACGCCCGATACTTCCTGCAAAAAGGGCATCCCCGACAATAACCCATTTCTCTGTTTTGCGATAGAA
>SLLW01000297.1 GCA_007133875.1 Balneolales bacterium
ATGGAGATGAATTGGCACCGATATATTGGTATAATGACTAAGATAAGGATCTGGTTCACTTCCACCATCACCAGCCAATACTATATGAGCCGAAGTTGCCATTGTAAGAAACAACAGAACACCGGTAAATTGCTTGATTTTCATTTTGTCAATTTAACTAAGAATTATTGATGGATAGGGTAACCATGGAATCCCTAAGTGGTTTATTCTAAAGATATTAGACATTAAAAAATATAAGATTCTGGCTCAGCTATACTGATTTCATCCTTGTTTACCCCCTTTACATGGGGCAAAAGGAAACTACCCAACAATTCGGCATCCTTTAGGTTATGCGTCCATACGGAGGTTCATGATGGTACATACTTTCGGATTTTCTGGATTTACAGCGTGCCTGTTAATTATATCAGCCAAATCAAAAATTTGTGTCTCATCACATACCCACTCACTTTTGGCCAACTATTTATTTAATAAGAGTCATGGTACGAGTTTGAACCTTATCATTGACTTGTATACGATACATATATATTCCACTGGAAAGGTTGGAGCCGTCGAAAGTGACTTGGTGTCGCCCTGCACTTATATTTTCATCTACCAGAGTGGTGATGTGCTGCCCCTGGATATTGTAGACATTCAATGCCACTTTTGAGGCTTCCGGTACACTGAATGCAATCTGTGTGAGGGGATTAAAAGGATTAGGGTAGTTTTGCTCCAGATGAACTTGCTCCGGACGATCCGCAATTTCACCCTCGTCAATCGAGGTCGCCTCTTCCACCTCTTTCCTGACTTTAACCATATCCACCAGAAATTCGGGCATTCCATCTTCGCCATGCCATACGGCCATTTCCACATCCAGTTCAGCCGCCCCCAGTGGTGCCTCCATGGTAAGTCCAACATCTACAAAACCGTCTGTATCTTCCGGCATCATGTGTTCGGTTTCATCAATGAAATCGCCATTTCCATCATAGAAACGGAGTTTATAGTTCGCTCCGTTGTTATGTTTGCCATAAACATCAACCAATGCCTCAAGCTTATAAACTTTACCAGATTCCACCCCGATTCGATCACTGAATATCTGTATAAGAGGCCCACCGGTATAAAACAGCATTTGTCCATCATCACTGGGATCCAGCTCAAATCTGTCCATGTCATGGCAGTCGGCTGCATTCCAGTCCTCATAACATCTCCAGTAATCAAAGCCATCTGCAAAATTATGATTTGCAAGCAAGTTCTCACCAAAGACTCTGTCATCATGATCCGGCTCATAATCAGGGTCTACATTTTTGACAATTTGCTGAAAAAACTCATCCATATTCACCACTTTTACATGGGGATCCAAATTATCAATCAATAGCTTTGCATCTTCCAGGTTGTGAGTCCAGGCGTGAAGATTCATTATTGAATAAGCTTCCGGATTTTCGGGATTTGTAGCATGGTTGTTAATTTTTTGAGCCAGTTCGATGATTTCTGGATCACTTAACCCCCACATGTTCTCACGCATGGCAACAACAGGTTTTCCGTTAATGAATTCCATTTGCCCGGCGCCTGCCTCATACTGATAGTAATTCACATAGTAGACCCCCCTGATATTCGACTTTTCAGTGTACTTGGAGGCCGTCTCGTAAAATGTTTCTGACCCGAAATCGGCCGGGTCCAGCATGCCTATATAGGACAAATCCGAACGCCCCATATACTCATTAACAATTTCCAGATGGTCTTCCAGATAAGGATACTCACTGGGGAACATATAACCCGATCCGGTACCTCCAATGACAAAATAGTCGGTATCCTTTGCCTCCTCATAATACCATTGCATGGCGGACGGAGCCAGGTCGATCATGGAACCGGGAATAGTCCAGTTTATCGGAAATTCGCCACTTGCAGGACTGTCAAAATATATGCCATCATCGGCTAATCCTTGTAATACATAAGAGTAGTTATCACCGTCGCTCATAGTTATAGCCAGGTAGTGAGCTTCCTGGGGAGTATTAATATTATCGACTGTAACGTTATCTCTTTTTTGACTCAGGGAATCTACCTGGACCCCTGCTAGAGTTGACAAATTCATGACCCAATCGGAGGGATTGGTAAATATTCCATGCATTCCTGCATCACCAACATATTCTCTTTCATCCTTATCCTTAAAGGCCCAACCCCAACCAAACTGAGGTGAGTCGGGAGCTACCCAGCTATAAACCTCGTCTTCAAATCCGGCCGGCTCATCATCTGTTTCATGGTACACAAATGCCTGTGTTGCAATTGCATAATCCCGTAACTGCATGATATTGTAATTCTGGGTGATGAGTAAATTATTATTCAGCTCATCTTTGTATTCGTTAAATACCTCCTCATTCGTCATCCCCCGAACATCCAGTATCTTTTCCAGACCCATATCATCAATTGCTGGTTTCAGGCTTTCACTGATTACAATACCATTTTTTATACCGGCTAATGATGTTGCTGCATTTGTCTCTTCTGTACCCCAGCCTCCGGGAACCCCTCCCCCTTGAGTGAGTAAATAACCAGATACGTCATCTTTAAAATCTTCGAGTATGGCCATGGCATCCGTGCGCAGCTCAGTAGTGACATCATTGTTGCTCTTCATGGATTCCAGCCAGAAGTTATAGCTATCTCTCTGATTTACATCTGTAACATAGATTCTCGGTTCCACTTGCGCCAGAAGTCCTTGCAGGGAAGTAATCATTTGATACTCGTCCAGGGACATGTCTGACCGGTCTATCACATGAAGATGAACCGGAGCAGCAATGGCGGTATAGTGGCTGGGTGCAGAATCATTCTCACTTGATATTTCAGCAGATTGATCAACTGTGGATGCCAATACCCCTTGAACAGATATCACAAACATAAAAATAACTACCGCCAGTAAAATAGTTGTCACCCGAAATAAGTGGTGATTTAAGAAGATAGACAGATCGTAATCGGAATTTTTCAAAACAGAACCTTTTGTTTGGTTAATCATTATGAGCGAGAAACAGAGGTGCTTTATTTTATCATTTATTTTATCATCCTGCCACAAAATTGCAATTATTTTTATCAACTTCAATCAATACCTTGTAAATTCTGGTGAAAATGCAATACACTTTGTTTATAACAATGTAAACAACTGTTATACTTGCTGTTATACTCTTCGGGCGCATTTTGGATCCGTTATTACCCGGGTTTTGCAGCTACCTTTCCTACTGGTAATGAGCATAACAGCAGTACACTGTTCAAATACCGTTGTTCTGATAACGCTTTTTTGAGAAACTCTTGCTTAGATGCCATTATCTGTTCCACTCAGAAAGGTATCTATCAGGGATTGATCCATGTCATGATCAATCTCAAACGCATTCGCCATTTACTGCGCAAAATGTAGTTTGATCGTCCGATTGCTGTAGGCCGTCACCCGGAAAATGCCGGATGTCAATGATATTAAATAATTTTACCTATATTATAGTGGATTTTTTTCATCCACTAATAGATTTTTTATGAAAGTAAATCTAAAAGATATAGCCAGAGCTACCGGTTTTTCGTTATCAACGGTATCTCTGGCATTGCGGGGAAAGGGGCGCATATCTGAACAAAATCGTAGTAAAATATTAGTCAGAGCCTCGGAAATGGGATATAAATGCTCGCCGAAAAAAAAGAGTGCCTCGAAAAATCGCCATCTTTATTTTGCCCTCATTATGCAACTTGAAAAGAGCGAATTTTATCCTGCGTTTTATAAAGGCTTTACGGATGCTGCCCACAATAAAAATATAGAAATCAGTCTTTTCAATGTTTTTGGCAATAATGAACGAGTTGAAGCTTTGATAAAAAACCTGATTGATATTGGGTATTCAGCAGCAGTACTTTTTATACCCTCATTAAAGCAGAAACAATATCAGCTCCTTCAGAACTCCATTCCAGAAGGCTTTCCCGTAATATCTTGCTCAAACATTAATAACCCGGTATTAGATACCGTAACCTTCGATGCCTACAGCGGTGCGTATCTGGTGGCCAAACATTTTTATAGTCAAAAATTTCGCCGATTCGGGATTATTGAAGGCCCACAGAATAAACCAGAGGCCCTGTTCCGAACCAATGGGTTTACTGATTTCACCAAGCAAAGGTCTGATTCCAAGATTGTATGGTCCTACATCGGTGATTACACCAGATACAGTGGTGTTTGTGCATTTGATAATTTTGAAAATGCAACAGAGAAACCTGAGGCCATATTTGCAGTTAATGATGCCATGGCTGTTAGTTTTTTAGATAAAGCTCGTTCTAAGGGATGGATCATTCCTGAAGACCTGGCCATTGCCGGATACGATAACCTTCCAATGTCGGAGTATAATTTTCCCAACATCTCCTCTGTTAAGACAGACTTTGAAGCCCTTGGGGAAAATGCTATTGCCGCCCTACTTGACCGGTTGAATCGTCCAAGACCTTCACAGGGCATGACCAGCCTGCTACCTGTCAGCTTAGAAGTTCGGGAATCAAGTAAAATAAGATTCAAGTGAATTATTTGGGGATCAAGCATATGGTTTGCACATCCGGAACAAAAGAAACTTGGTGTCTGGCAATCTGCTTAAAAAAAAATGCGAACCCGGTTTTACACCAGATTCGCATTTTTGCTCCCCCGACTGGATTCGAACCAGTAACCCTTCGGTTAACAGCCGAATGCTCTGCCATTGAGCTACGGAGGAGTGGCAGTTGAATACTTGTTTTGTTAACAAGATTTTGAATATAACAAGTCTTTCACCTGTGAGTCAAGTCCAAAACAGACTTTGGATAAAAAACTTTTTCAAGGAACAGGCCCCTGGCCGGAGCCAAGGCAATATTATCAATTTCTGTGCCCTCAACCAAATGATTCTTGAACCAGATTACACTTTTTTTTCCGGTGCCTACACTGACCAGACCTCCGACGATTGCGCGAACCATCGACCTTAAAAACCGATTCGCACGAATACGCAGAAATACCAGGCTCTCATTCTCCATTTCAATGGATGATTCCATAATGGTACACCTGCTATGGGTCAACTCTTCGGAATTCCGGGAAAAGCCGGAAAAGTCGTTCTCACCCTCCAGTGCCGCCACACATTCACGTATAGCAACCCAATCCAGTCCGTCTCCAGGATACCAGGCATACCTCCGGCAAAACGGATCCCGCTGCAGCAAAAGCTGATAGCGGTACTGTCGCCAACCGGCATCAAACCGGGCATGAAAGTGCTCTCCGGTCTCCCGGATCTCTTTGACATATATATCTTCCGGAAGCATTCGCTGCAGACGGTAGACCAGATCATCACACTCTACCGGAATATGGGTCTCGAAATGAGCGAACTGCTCTTCGGCATGAACACCGGTATCGGTCCGGCCGGATCCATACAACTTTATTTCTTCCTGGATTACCCGGCTTGCCGCCTCTTCAACCACTCCCTGAACCGTTTCATGGTCAGGCTGACGCTGCCACCCGTAATACCGGGTTCCGTCATAACTGAGCTGCATCACATATCGGGGCATGGTTGCATGATGGGTTTTGAGCTGCTTAATCCAATCCCTGATTAAAACGAGAACCGCAATCGGGTTTCAAATCCCCGATATTCCGGCCCGGGCACCACATAG
>SLLW01000263.1 GCA_007133875.1 Balneolales bacterium
CAGGCGCCGCATGTACTTCAAAATCGGAGTCGGTAAATACCACAGAGATCTCAAACTCACCGGTCTCATCAACGGTCCACTCGTAGCGATAGGGTTCTTCTACCAGTTCCATTTTCTGATCACCATTGATGAAAAACCGCACATGTTCCGGGGTGCCGGTCCCTGGCTCCACATCTGCTTCCAAAATCAGCTGCTCTCCGGCGTCAAACCGCTGGCCGTCGGCGGGACTGACGAGGGATATTTGCGGGGGCTGCCGGTCCGCCTTCAAGCCATAAACCTCAAATTCATAAATGGAAAATCCCCACTCTGTAGCACGCTCATGACCGTACATACGCACAAATCGTCCTTCAACCGGGTCCTCCACGTTGATTTCACGGATCCCTTCCTGACCGTTGCGTTCCTCATGGATGGTCTGCCATTGCATGCCATCAAAGGAGACGTCAATATCATATTCCGCTCCATAGGCATCCTCCCAGTTCAAAACCACTTTAGAAATTTCAAAAGACGCTCCGAGATCAACATAGATCCACTCCCCGTCCCGATAGGCGCTGCTCCACCGGGTGTCGGTACTTCCGTCGGTAGCATTAGTGGCACGGTGTGACGGGTTTTCTATCGATGATGCAAATGCGGGCCGCTCAAAAGCCCAGTTAAAAGCATCCGGCGATACTACAAAAACGGTATCACGAATGATTACCTGATCCTCATTATCCCCGGTTGCAATCAATTCGTAAACCGTGGTATCGGCCGGCGTAACTACAACGGATCCGCTTGATGCCACCACTTCTCCGTTCAGGGTTACGGTTTCTGCACCGGTCGTAAACCAGGTCACTTCGGACGAATCCCCTTCCAGGATACGTCTGGGGAAGGCGCTCAGCCGGGCGTGAACCATGTCGCTTATATTGAGCTGGACCTCATTGGGATAGCGATCAAAAATGGTCTTCATATTATCCAGAGCCGGTTGCCAGGGCTCATTGGTGTCGGACCATGACCAGGCCAGTGCGCCTGCATATCCACGGTCATAGAGCGTCGTGTAGAGGTCTTCCGGGGCGACGCCATGTACTTCGGTAGGCCAGAACTCGGCTACAACCAGCGGTTTGTCGAGTTCCCAGTGGTCGGCATCGTTGTGAAACGGCGACTGGTCGGTGGGAAAATGTTCCGGGTAAAAATGTACGGTATAAAAGTCCAGGATGCCGTCGGGGTCTCCCCCGGCCGCGATGAGGCGGTCATCACGGTAGTAGTTATGGAAACTGCCGATATCGGAAAGTACGCGAATATTCCATGACCCGTTTGTGACGGGTGTATCGGGATCTGTCCTGCGGATGGCACCTGCTGTGCGATTGACAAACCACTGGATATCGGACATAGAGACACGATTCGGAGCCCAACCGTAACCGGTCATCCCTTCGGGTTCGTTGAATATTTCCCAGGAGTTTATGGCGGGGTGTCCTTTCAGGGCATCAACCATCGGTATCAGGGAATGGTCGATATAGGCATCGAGGTGCTCCTCATCAGTAAGCAGGTCGGTATTCCTGGCGATCTGGTCCTGATCCAATCCGGTCTGTGTTCCTGCCCCCTGCAGCATGTCAAAACTCCAAAGGCAGAGCATGAGGCTGACATTATAAACTTGTGCAAGATCCAGAATATCCCGGAGGTCATCAATCGCCCCCTGCCCCGGGCCGACAACCATCCCTCCGTTCCATTCCGGTGTGCTGGTTCCGTTAGTATGCAGCCACAGGCGCATGGTATTTCCACCGTACTCCTGCACCTCCTGGAAAATTTCCTCAAACCGGGAGAGGTTGGTGTTTCCCGGGCCGATATCGCGGGCAAAATTCACCCATGCAACATTCCCCCCGTTCATGAAGATCTCCTGTCCGGCCACTTCCACACGGTTAAGTGATTGCGCCTGGATGGAGGTGGAGATTGACAATAAAAGAAAAGCGCTTACAGCAAAAGTAATTACTCGGGAGCTCATAAAAGACCAGTTACAAGTTGATGGTATGACAGGGTTTCAAAACGGCTAACGTTAACCTGGTTTCAGCGGACTGCAATTTCTGCAATCCGGGTTTTACCGGATACTGCCGGTAAGAGGCGATCATTGATACATAGGCGGAAGATCATCTTCAAAAAGTACCGCGGGATGGTTCCGGAATTCGACAAAATCATCGGCACTGACCTGGCCTGGAAATGGCGCATAGTAGTGGTCCCGGTTTTCCCGGTCAAAATTGGCATTTCTCCAAACCTGTACATAGGAGATTTGCCGGGTTATTTCGTTGGTCATGATGGGATCGAGAAGTTCGCGTGTCCACCATGTGTCATCCGGTATTGCCTCCAGGCCGGTTTCGGTGAGGGCGGGCAGTTTGTTTTTATCATTTGCGATCCGGACCGTGTATTCGAGCGTCCTGATGCGATGCTCCCGCTGCTCATCCTCCGGAGTTTCGTTAGCCGGATGACCATAATCCCAGTAGTTGTCAATTCCGATGATATCAACATAGTCGTCACCGGGGTATCCATACATATAATCTTCCTCGAACCGGTCGATATCGATACGGCTCCTGTCCGGAGAAAACGCATACAGCAGATTGTTCAGGCCGTGTTCATCCCTCAGGTATGTTACGGTAAACCGCCACAGTTCTATGAACTCCTCTTCGGTGCAGAGCCCTTTGCCCCACCAGAACCAGTCCCCGTTATGCTCATGGTATGGACGAAAAATAACCGGGACAGGTGCCAACTCCCGGAAAAAACCAGCGATATAGTCGAGATCCGATCGATACTGGTCATGGCGTTCACCACCTGGAATAATAGCAGAAACGGCACGGGTGGTGTCGTAAAAGGATTGTCCGGTTTCAGGATTGGATTTATGCCAGGCGAAGGTGAGTATTCCACCCCGCTCGTGCCCGAAGCGCGCCCATTCGATGGATTGTTTTGTACGCTCGGCAATTTCCTCTTCTGAATAGTTGCTCCGGTAGAAATCGGCGATATCCCAGCCGTAAATTGATGGGAATGAGCCGGCGACATCCTTCACATCCGATCGTTGCTCACCGGGGGCCAGTTCGCTGTGGTGCCAGTCATAGCCATAAGCAAGTGTTGCCTGATGGCCAAATAACAGATGGTCATGGCGCATATTCATCAGGTTTGAATAAAGGGTCCGTGTCTCTTCATTGGCGCTGGCGTCAACCAGGCGATACGACGGCTGTGAATCCGGGCTGCATCCGGTTACCATCACCAGGATAATTGAGAAACAGATTAAAAATGAAGTTTTGTGATGGATCAACATGTAAACCTGTGTTTATACGGATATGTTGTTTTCTTATAAATGATGAGTAAAGAAGCCATTGCGTTGTGACCGGAGGTTCCGTTTTTTGATGTATGTTGAACGACTTTATCGGGTCATGTTGCTTTTAGTCTGAGGTTATGTCAGGTAAAGGAGCAACTATTTTATCAAGCATACGAAAAATGGAGAATGGGGTGTTTCCGTTTTTTCCTGAGGCAAGCGCTGCAAATAGCAATCCGGTGCGGGATGTGTGGTAAGGGCACTTCCAGGGGCCGACTTTAAATTCGCTTTTATCCGGATTGCCGGCAGCATCCACCATGAAATACCACTCGCCAAACTTGCGGTCAATTACATGTTTTTTGGTGAAGTCCCAGATTTGCCAGGAAGTGTCGATATATTCCTCGTTACCGCTAAGGAGATAAGCGTAGAGAAACCCGGAAAGGGCCTCTGCCTGCGCCCACCACTGCTTGTCCGTATCAACCGGTTTTCCATTCTGGCCCAGATTGAAAATACCGCCATTGACAGAGTCACACCCCTCACTGATAGTCTGGTCAGCCAGGTCCAATACGAGTGTGTGGCAGGTGCCCGTGAGGGTATCGTCCTCCAGTTCAACAGCGGCATCATAAAGCAGCCAGGCCGCTTCGATATCATGGCCGTAGGAGTAAATGGGCGAAACCGGATTGAGGTGGTCATCAAAATAGGCCAATATATGCTTTTTCCCGGGGTCATACATCCGGTTCAGATGAATGGTTACCAATTCACTTAGTCGTTCTCGCAGGGTGTCATCCGGCCAGGCACGAAAGAGATTGGTGTAGGCTTCCAGCAGGTGCAGATGGGTATTGAATGTCCGGTCGGCCTCGATATCATTATCACCCAGGCGGGAGTCTGCCAGTGGTTTCCAGTCACGGCTGAACGCTTCATGATAACCGGTCCCATTATTTTGATGCGCATGGGCATCTACGTGTTGGAAAAGATCTTTGGCCAGCTCCAGGGCATTATTGTCTGAGGAAGCGAGATAGTATTCGGACAGGGCGTAGATCCCGAATGCCTGGGTGTAGACATGTTTGCGGTCATCCAACACCGATCCGTCACTATTCAGAGACCAGTAAACCCCGTGATGCTGAGCATCGATAAAATAGCTATTTATGTAATCCATGGCGCGATCGGCCACATCGAGATAGGATTTGTCCCCCAGGGTCCGGGCAGCGGCAGAAAAAGTCCAGAGAATGCGGGTGTTCAGAATGCCCGATTTTTCCGCATCGCGAAGTTCAATTTCATTATCCAACGCACCGACAAACCCACCGTTGTGATCGTCAATAGTCCGGTTCATCCAAAATGGGAGAATATGATCGCCAAGTTCAACGGAAAGTTCAGCTAACAGATCCGATAATTTCTGCAGATTTGTCATAGGTAAAATAATTCCTGTTGGTTAGTACTTAATCCAGGCTGGTGCAGCTATATGACTTTGCCATTACAAGTTTGACAGAATGATAGCATCATATAGAAGCATATTATTAATCAATCAATTTGATTAATAATATGCAAAGAAAAAACGCTTTTTTAAAATTTTTTTTACTTCATTTTGAGCCTCTAAACCACTTGCCGGCATCATGGCAGCTGTTTCTATCTTTTTATTCAATCAAATTGATAAATTATATAAAAAGCAATAGGTTTTCGTATGTGCTCTTATGGTTGCCCTTTCAATAGGTGGTAATCACTCATTTTTTTATTGCATTCAGGAATCTTATAATATTATATATAATGGAGGTAACATGAAGTTCTGCACGTTTACATTTCCGGACTTGTCCCGGATCATCTCTAACCTCTCCACGGTCCTGTTGTTTTCCGGGTTGATTGCATTAATTATTGCATGCTCTCCGAATAGTGATCCGGAACTCCAACCGGCCGGCCAGCCATCAGATGCTCCGTTTGTTGAAGTGAGGGATGCGAACTTTTTTATTGGCGAGGACCCCTACTATTTTGTCGGTTTTAACTACTGGTACGGGATGAATCTCGGCGCCAATCTGGAAGAAGGCGACTACGACCGCCTGGTACGAGAACTGGATCATCTTCAGCAACTTGGCGTAGACAACCTCAGAGTTCTCGCGGCAAGTGAAGGGCCGGATGATCAGCCCTGGAGAGTTGTCCCGTCTACTCAACCCGAACCCGGAGTGTACAATGAGGATGTACTGGCCGGACTGGATGTGTTGCTGGATGAGATGGCCAAACGTGACATGTACGCCGTACTGGTCATGAACAACTTCTTCCAGTGGTCAGGCGG
>SLLW01000302.1 GCA_007133875.1 Balneolales bacterium
CCAGATTGAACTTCTCCAGCAGCCAGCTGGATCCGGTTTCACAGGAGTCGATATCCGACAGCAGGATCTCATCCGCCATACCGTCCTGCTCGATGATCACCTCTGTATTCGTGATGCGATATCGCATCCGCTTCCACCTCTTCCGATAGTGGAAAATGATCCAGATACCCGCACCCAGGGCCGGTACAAGAAGTGCGCCGGCAATGAATTGCAACAGATATACCCGCCAGTCGGGGTACAAGGTGATCGATTCGTTTTGGCTGCCCATACATTTTCGTGTTTTGTGGTACTTTTTCATCACAACATCATACGAGGGTGTGACATTCGTTTTTTCGTAGTCTTGCTTCTGTTTTTTTTGTAATTTAGGCGCTATTGAAAACAAATGAGAAGACATCTTCCTGTATCCAATTCGTAGAAGCCGGGTTTGCCATGCCCAAACTTAATATCTGGAAATATTTACTGCTGTTGTGGATGACGGTGGTTCTGCTTGCTGCTTTTCTGATCCGGGTTCCCGATATCCCGATTTTGCACGAAACATCCCGCAATCTCTTTTTTCATGTTCCGATGTGGTTTACCATGACGGTGGTGTTTGGTGCCGGACTGGTGTTCAGTATCCGGTATCTGGCCAGCAACAATATGCGAATGGATGCCCTGGCCGAATCGGCGACACTGATCGGAATCCTTTTCGGAATATGTGGCCTGCTCACCGGCTCGCTCTGGGCCCGTTTTACCTGGGGAACCTGGTGGACGTTCGCCGAGCCGAAAATGAATTTGTCGGCGATGGCGATGATGATTTATGTCGCCTATTTCATATTGCGATCGGCTTATGATGATCCTGAAAAACGGGCAAAAATTGCAGCAGTCTATAACATTTTTGCTGCGACCACCGTACCGTTTCTACTCTATGTGATTCCGCGTCAGCTGCCGAGCCTGCATCCCGGGGCTGACGGTAACCCGGCATTCAGCGATCTTACAGCACCTGAACTTCGCCTTGTATTTTATCCTGCCGTTATTGGTTTCATCGGCCTGGCGGCCTGGATTATTCAGTTACGCTATCGCTATCTGATGTTGAGAAACCGGATGGATCGCAGTGCTGCATCATAATTTGTTCCTGTTAACCACGTTTTAGATCAATTGTAATGAACCCTGTATATATCCTGATTGTTACTTTCGTTGTATTCGTTTCGGATACGCTGAGCTCCGCTTATGGCGATTCCTGGGAAGGGGTCCGGGAAACAGCGGAGCAAGGGAATGTGATCATGCAGGCCATGGCATCCAATAATCTCATTTTTGTGGTATTGGGAGTCAGTTTAATTATATGGTTTGTGCTGATCGCTTATCTGATCCGGATCGAAAAGAAACTCGAATATCTGGAGCAAAAACATCCGAAAGAGTAACAGTCATTGACATTATCGTAACACCCTTTTTCCCGAAAACCTATGCGTCCACGATTACTTTTTGGCATCATCGGAATCATCGCTTTCACAACACTGGTGATGATCAATTTCAGCCAAAGCATCAGTTCTTACGTCGATTTTGAACAGGCGGCCACCCTGAGTGGCGATAACATCCATGTCGTTGGAACCTGGGACAACTCCCGTCCGGCTCAATTCTCCAACGAAACCATGACGTTCTCTTTTTATATGAAAGATGAAGCGGGCAACTCCCGGAGGGTAACCTATCCGCGGCCGAAACCGAACAATTTCGAGCAGGCCGATCAAATTGTGGTTATTGGCGAGATGCGGGGTGAAACGTTTGTATCCCGGGATATGCTGGTGAAATGCCCCTCCAAATACAACGACGCAACCACTCCGGATCTCTCCGGCATGTAACAGTCCTGCCGGAACGCATCGGATTACGATCGCATATCCGAAGCTGTTCAGAACAACCTGTCCCAACGAATCAGCTTTTTTTGAAGTAATTCCCCAACAACTTTTTGAATCGCAGTAATTTTTCATGATTGGTACCCTTGGTCACGCCGCTCTCTCCCTCGCTTTCGTAAGCGCTATTTTCGCTACCTGGTTTTACTACCGCGCCGCTCAGCAAGGGGGCGAAAAAAACGAGGCTATTGCCAATGCACTTTTTTTTCTGAAAGGGGCCTTCACGCTTTTCGCCTCAGGGTTGCTGGTCTATCTCATCTTTTCCCACCAGTTCCAGTACTATTACGTCTACAACTACACCAGCTCCGATCTGCAGAATGTCTATTTGTGGGCCGCATTTTACAGCGGACAGGAGGGGAGTCTGCTTCTCTGGATCCTCTCGTCGTTTCTGGTCGGGCTGGCTATCATAAAATGGACATCGCCCATTTATCGCGCACCGGTGATGATGTTTATGGGGCTGACCCAGGTTTTTCTGTTGTCCATGGTTTCCGGGTTTCCGATTCCCGGCTGGGGCGATCTTGGTGCTTCGCCCTTCCGTACGCTGGCTTCCGAGATGCCCGATGCGCCGGTCTTTCAGCAGAATCCCGATTTTGTCCCCGCAGAAGGCAGCGGCCTGAATGACTTGCTGCGAAGCCCCTGGATCATCATCCATCCGCCTGTCATTTTCCTTGGATTTGCGATGATGACCGTACCCTATGCTTTTGCACTCGCCTCGCTCTGGAAGCGCAAATATCACGAATGGATCCATGCCGCACTGCCCTGGACGCTGGGTGCCAATTTGTGTTTGCTCACGGCGATATTCCTTGGTGGATACTGGGCGTACGTGACCCTTTCGTTTGGCGGATACTGGGCCTGGGATCCGGTTGAAAACGCCTCGCTGGTTCCATGGATCTTCGGGATGGCCGGTATCCATGCCATGCTGATCCAGAAAAAACATGCCAGTTCGCACAAGGCATCGATTATTTTTGCGATTCTGGCCTATGTCACGATCGTCTATCAGACATTCCTTACCCGGTCCGGGATACTCGGCGATTCCTCAGTACACAGTTTTGTAGACCTGGGCCTGTACAACCACCTGCTTCTGTTTATGTTGGTGACCGCAGCGATCGGCGTCGGTATGCTGATTTACCGCTATCGCGAACTCCCGGAACCGAAAAAAGAGTCACCGGTTCTGAGTCGTGAGTTTATGATGTTTTCCGGAGCGATGATCCTGTTTCTGGTTGGGCTGGTCATTATTCTCGGAACCAGCTCACCGGTGCTTGGACGCCTGTTTGTCGACAATCCGACGCCGCCGGATCAGCAATTTTACAATAACTGGACGCTGCCGTTCGGGATCCTGATCGGGTTGATGACCGTTGTTACCCAATATCTCTGGTGGAAACGGCACGATGCCGAATCGCTGGCCTCGGCTTTGATCGCCCCGACGCTGGGCGCATCCGTCATTACAATTGCCGCGGTGATGCTGGTCAATATGAACAATCTGGCCTATATGATCTATCTGTTTGCAGGTGTGTTTGCAGTGATCGGCAATGGCATTGTGATGATCAAATTGGGTCGCCGCAATCCCCGTAGGGCCGGTGGAACCATCACCCATATCGGATTTGCCATCTTGATGATCGGGTTTCTTGGCGCGGCTTTCGACCGGCCGATGGTGGATTCGCAGACGCGTGAATATAACAGAGCGGTGGCAGCCGGCCAGGTGACGGATGATGACGGATTCCGGGTGAATCAGCCGATCGAATTTGTAGAAATAGAGAAGGACCGGCCGAAGCTCATTGACGGCCGGTACATGGTTACGTTCAAAAGTGCAGAGATTACGGAAGACAACCGCCCGGGGGAACAAGAGTATGAAGTGCAATTTGAAGATGTGGAGTCGGGTCGCACATTTGTGATGCGTCCGACGGTATATCCGATGTTATCCAATTCATCACCGGGTGCTGTCGAGTGGACGGTGGATCCGGATGTGCGGACCGGCTGGTTCCGTGACATATTCATGTATGTCGCCGGATCGTCGCTGGTTGATCGGGAAATAGCACGTATGGAGCGCGAAAATCCCAGTCAGTTTCAGTCGGTCGATCAGCTTGGCCCCCAGATGGCCGATCACGATCCGGATGAGACCAAAACACGGGTCAGGCGTGGCAGTACGATTGATATGGGTGGGTATTCCATATCATTCCGAAATTTCATTTATATCGATGAGGCAGAACTTCCGGAAGGCAGCATTATTGGTGTGAAAGCCGATTTGGAGATCACCGATAGTGCGTCGGGCGAGAGCTGGGAATTGCAACCGCGATACATTCTGGCATCCGACGACGATGCGCAATATGCGATCAATCCTGCCGAGGAGCTGCCATTTATGGATGAAGGGATGGTCCGGTTCACGGAAATACATCCTGACAGTGACGAAATTGAGTTGGCGTTTCGCGGGATTGACGGTGAGCCGGAGCGTGAATGGATATTACTGGCAGCCGAGCACAAGCCGATGATTTCGGTGGTATGGTTGGGCACCTTTTTATTGATGTTCGGCTTTAGTGTGGCTATTATATACCGCTGGGCGGATCAGAAAAAACGGGAAAAGCATGAAAATGAATTTGGCCCGCCTTCGGAAAATGGCAATGATACAGATGATCTATCCAGTAAAAATAAAATTGAGGGAAAAGATGAAGTACCGGTTTGAGTTGATGATTTTCGGGGCAATCCTGATGCTTGCGGCATCAGCATCCGGCGCATTTGCTCAGCTGGACCGGGACTTTGTCGGGCCTGTATCAGGAGAATCAATAGATTTGGCACCTTCCATTCTGGAGAACAACAAGATGACGCCGGGATCCGGTGGATTCTCATTTGAGGAGCGTACGGTTATGGGAAACTCCGTATCTGCGGATGATTTTGAAAGCCGTTCGCCGTTGGGGGCGTTGTTGCGATCCTTTATCGTGCCGGGGTGGGGCCATTGGTATGTCGATTCCGACAACTGGCGGATGGGCCAGTATCACCTGGCTGCCGATGTGGCATTACTGGCCGCCTGGCTGGGCATCAACCGGCAGTCCTATGTGGTTGAAAAGAATATGTTCACTCACGCTTCGGCCTACTCGGGAGTGGATATCCGGGAACACGGACGCGAGTTTGAATTGGCCGTTGGAGAACACCGGTCGTGGGATGCGTATATGGATCACCATGAGCGTACGCGGAACTGGGACCGTCTGGAAAATTTCCCTGATTCACCGGAATACCGCTGGCACTGGGAGTCAGATGAGCAGCGTCGTGAGTACCGAGATATGCGTTCCCGTCGTGACAATCTGAATCAGCAGCTTCCGGCCATTACCGCTATAATGGTGGTCAACCGGGTGATAAGCGGTATCGGTGCTTATAACCGGGGGCGTGCCTATACTCCTGACAATGCTTCGGTCTATGTGGTACCCGGACCGGAAAATCGGGGATTTGAAACCCGTTTGCGGTTTTCGTTTTAATTCGGGATTGCGTTAAGCAGCTCAAAACCCACCACCCAATCATGCCCCGATATGTGATGCAGCTCAGTTATGACGGAACCCGGTATTACGGGTGGCAGCGTCAGCCTGACCATGCAACGGTTCAGGGAGTGGTTGAAGAGGCGGCAAGCCGGGTAATCCAGGAAGAAATAAAGTTGTATGGATCCGGCCGGACCGA
>SLLW01000285.1 GCA_007133875.1 Balneolales bacterium
CGAACATGAGCGCTATGCCGATGATGGCTACAAAGCGACAATATCAAGGGTGCAAAGTGCCAATGGCAGCACTACCTGGCGCGTTGGTCTGGGTCAGTTTGAAACTGTTTCGGATGCCGAAGATGCAATTTCCGATCTTCCGGAACCATATAGGAGCAATAATTTCATTGCCAGGATTCGTTAACTACAAAGCAGCAATTACCATAACCCCTAAAAAACGGCATTACATGACATCGTCACTCCTGTTCATTGCAGCTTTTCTGTTTCAAAACGGTGCTGCAGAAGATACGCTCCAGCAACCACTTGCTGCTGACGCAGATCAAATATCGTGGATTCAAATGCTTATGGATGGTGGTTTTGTGATGATTCCCATCACATTACTTTCCCTCCTGGCAATTTATGTTATCGCAGAGCGGTGGCGCGTTCTCTCCAATTCCGGCATGGATAACCAGCGATTTCTGGACAGCCTTGAGGATATCCTGAAAAGCGGAGATATGGCGGGCGCCATCCGGTATTGTGACGAGGTGGATAAACCGTTTACCAGAATCATGAAACAAGGTATCAAGCGCCTTGGACGTCCAATTCAGGATATTGACGATGCCATAAAAAATGCCGGCAAGCGGGAGGTCCATTTTCTGGAGAAAAAAATGGATTGGCTTGCTACCATTGCCGGGGTAGCACCACTGCTTGGTTTTCTTGGTACCGTAACCGGTATGATCCAGGCTTTTCAACAAATCCAGACCCTTGAGGGTAATGTTAATCCCAGTGTATTGGCCGGTGGTATTTGGGAAGCTTTGATAACCACCGCTTCCGGCCTGGCCGTTGGTATTATCGCTTACGGTTTTTACAACTATCTGCTGGGACGAATGAACCGGATGGTTTTTGACCTGGAGGATTCCTCCACAAGGTTTATAGATCTGCTGCAAAAACCGGCTTCCAAAAAACAACATGAAACGGTATCCTAATGAACTTCCGGTCCGAAAGTGAAACAAAAAAGCCGATGGCGATATTCGCTGCGGCGGGCTTGACCGATATCGTCCTGCTGTTGCTGATTTTCTTTCTGCTTACATCATCGTTTGTGACAAATTTCGGCATTCGGGTTGATATTCCAAGGGCAGAAACCGCTGCCGTTACAGAGCAGCACTTCATCAATGTTACCATCACCAGTGATGGTAGTTTCTATGTGATGGGCAATCCGGTTCCCAGGGCCAATGTGGCCGCTTCCATTCGGGAACAGCATCAGCAACATCCCAATGCAACCCTCGTGGTTCGCGCAGACAGAAACTCCATCGTTGATGATGCCGTCCATGTTATGAACGTCGGTAAAGCATTGAATCTCCATATGATGATGGCCACAGAACGCGCAAGCCGCTAAATACCATGCGTAGACTTACCCGGGAAGAAAAATTCGGAATGTATGTTACTGGCGCCATGCACCTGGTAATGTTGCTGTTGGCATTATTCATGGTAACACAAAGGGAGCCCGCTGATCGTATGGCTTTTATGGAAGTTACACTTGGTGAATTTCAGGACGGAACGTTAGCCGAATTTTCGCGGGAAGAAGAAGTCCAGCCGCAAACAAGTCCGGATCCGGTTGAAACGGAGGTTGAGGAGCCGCAGCCGGAACCGGCAGAGGAGCCCCAGCCGGAGCCGGAACCCGAAGAACCGGTCAGGGATGTTGACCTTCCCGACCAGGATGAACCGGTGGAGTCAGACGAGGTAGTGACAACGCCCGATACCGATGAGATTGATCCAACCCAAATAACAGAGGAGCCGGAAGAGATTGTGGATGAGGATGAGGTTGCCGAACCGCCCACATCGCAACGGGATGAAGTGGAGCAGGAAGGGGAGCAGGAAACCGGCGATATCCGTGGAATCCGGGGACAGGTGGATGCCGACCAGGGAACCGATGCCGACCCGGTCCGGTCTGCACCCTATCAGCTTGAGTGGGAAGGTGATATCAACAGATCACCGGTCGTTCAGCCGCTACCCGGCTATGTGACCGATACCGAGGCTGTAATATCTGTACGGTTTGAGGTGCGTCCGGATGGTACCGTCGGACAGCTTATACCCATCAGAAGAGCCAATCCGGAACTCGATCGGGAAGTACTGCGAACACTGCGCACCTGGCGCTTCTCACGCCTGCCCTCGAATGTTCCACAGGAATCACAATACGGAACCATCACCTTCCGGTTTATACTGGAATAGCAACCGGATCCGAAGTTCTTTCCATCGAATTCCGGTGCTATCCACAAATTTCGGTTATTTGAACATCTCTAATTTTTCTTTCCGGATTTAGCAGGCTTCTTATTCCCGGGAGGATCAATTCTCTTACACTCCCATATTTGTTCACAGTAATCGGAGATTGTGCGGTCGGATGAGAATTTCCCCATACGGGCGACATTGTGAATCGCTTTTTTAATCCAGGTTTTCTGGTCTTTGTATAGCTTTTCAACTTCCTGCTGTTGCTCAATATAGGACTGGAAGTCGGCCAGAACCATGAAGTAGTCTCCTTCATCAAGAATCGCACGAATAATCGGGTGGAACAGTTCGGGGCTATCGGGTTCGAAAAATCCGTCCCGGATCTGGTTCATGACTTCCTGCAGTTCCGGAATGGAATTATAATAATCACGTGGATTGTATCCCTCCCTGCGTTTTTCTTCTACCTCGGTTTCGGTCAGGCCGAATATGAAGATATTCTCCTCACCGACCTCTTCGCGTATCTCAATGTTGGCACCATCGAGTGTTCCGATAGTGAGTGCGCCGTTAAGGGCGAACTTCATATTACCGGTTCCGGATGCTTCCATGCCTGCCGTTGAGGTTTGTTCTGAAAGATCCGCTGCAGGTATCAGGCGTTCAGCAAGCGAAACGGTATAGTTTTCAAGGAACAGGCAGGAGAGTTTGCCTTTGGTATCCGGATCGGTATTGATCTTTTCGGCAATGGAGTTGATCAATTTGATATGCAATTTCGCCATGGTGTAACCAGGCGCAGCTTTTCCGGAGAACAGCACGGTTCTTGGCTGGAAATCGGCGTCGGGGTTTGCCTTGATCTTGTTATACAGCATGGCCGTATGTAATGCTACCAACAGCTGACGTTTGTATTCGTGTATCCGTTTGATCTGAATATCAAAGATGGAATCGGGATTCAGCTTGAGACTGTATTGTGACTCAATGAAATCAATGAGGTCCAGTTTGTTTTCCCGCTTAATTTCCGTAAACCGCTCACGAAACTTTTTGTCATCAGCCAGTTTGTCAATCTTTTTCAACTGGTTAAGGTCCGTAATCCAGCCGTTGCCAATCTCCTTGGTAATCAAATCCGAAAGTTTGGGGTTACACTGTTTCAGCCAGCGTCTCGGAGTAATTCCATTGGTCATATTCACAAATTTGTCAGGGTAAAGCTCGACAAAATCCTTGAAAATGGTCTTTTTGATAAGGTCTGTGTGCAGTTTGGCAACACCGTTGACCTTTTTGGAACCGACAATTCCCAGAGTAGCCATCTGAACGGATGGTTTTTCACCTTCACTGATGATCGACATTCGACGTACTTTATTGACATCGTTGCCGAAAGAGTCCCGTACATGATTGAGGAAACGTTTGTTGATCTCATAAATGATTTGCAGATGGCGCGGAAGCAAATTGCGCATCAGCGGAACGGGCCAGGTTTCAAGTGCTTCCGGCAGTACGGTGTGATTAGTGTAGTTGATTGAGCGTCGTGTGATATCCCAGGCAGTTTCCCAGGTAAGACCTTCATCATCCATCAATACACGCATCAGTTCCGGAATGGCGAGGTTGGGGTGTGTATCATTGCACTGGATGGAGACTTTGTCGGGGAATTTGCGCCAGTCGTTGTGGACTTTTTTGAATCGGCGGAGAATATCCCGCAACGTCGCACTCACCAGAAAATACTCCTGCTTGAGGCGCAGCTCCTGCCCGACAAAAACCTTGTCATTGGGATAGAGTACCCTGGAGATGTTTTCCTGGAGCTGGGAATCCCTTACAGCATCAATATATTCGCCCTGGCTGAACGACTGCAAATCAAGTGCCTTGGAGGAGCTGGCTTTCCAGAGGCGCAGGTTGTTAACTACATCATTTTTATATCCGGGAATCGGGGTGTCGTAAGCGAGCGCATTGACTTTCTGGGTATTCACCCACTTGAATCGCAGTTGGCCGTCGGAATCGGTATACGGTACCGTTTCACCGTAAAAATCGACACCATAATAGACTTTAGGCCTGACAATATCCCACGGATTCCCAAAACGGAGCCACATGTCGGGTTTTTCGATCTGGAATCCGTTTTTAATCTGCTGTTGGAAAATTCCGTAGTCGTAACGGATACCATAACCGTATCCCGGGATGCCGAGTGTGGCCATGGAGTCGAGGAAACATGCAGCAAGCCGTCCAAGGCCGCCATTACCCAAACCGGCATCAAATTCATTCTCCTTGACCTGGTCGTAATCCATTCCCAATTCATGCAACGCCTCTTTTACCTCATCGAGAATGTCCAGATTTACCAGCATATTATCCAAAAGGCGCCCGATCAGGAATTCCATGGAAATATAGTAGACCCGCTTGGCATCAACGTCATAATAATGTTCCTGAGTATCGATCCACCGGTCGTGAAGCCGGTCAAGTGCCGTCAATGCGACACTGCGAAATTTATCCCATTGTGTGGTTGAATATTTAGATTTCGCCAAGGTGTAACGCAGATGCCGCTGGATATCGAGCTTAAGCGACTGTGCATCCATCGCCTTGGTGATGTCATCATTCGTTTTGGTCATGGTAAACTATTTTGGTAATTATTGCTGCACTCCGCCGAAAGGTAGGTGTCGGTGGTGTAGGCCTTTACTTTGGTTATTTTATGCGCGTAATGGTTGCGCGCTTCCCTGTTATTTGGAAGTTACAAGGTAGTAAAAAATCATGAATTGCGGTACACACCGAAATCGGGTATAAAGGAAGGAGGGGTAATATTGGTTTGTAACTTCCAGTCAGACAGTTGGTTAAAGGCATCAACCGCTACAAACTCCTGCTGAAATATTCCAAACACAGACGACCCGCTTCCGCTCATGGCCGCATAATCAGCACCCAGGTCATAAAACTGGTCTTTTATATCACCAATCATAGGATGCTGGTGAATGACCCAGGGCTCCAGGTCATTGGTCAGCAGATGGCGCCAATCCTCCATCGGCTCATTGAGCAGTATGTGTTCCAGTGAAAAATCGGGCAAATCGTTTGGAGTACAATTTTGGTAGGCATCCGCTGTGGAGACATGGATATCCGGAAATACGGTCACGATCCAGGCATCAGGCTGTATATCATGAAATGAAATTTCAGTACCGATCCCGGTGCCGATTCCGGTTTTGCCATGCAGAAATATGGGGATATCGGCCCCCAGGCCGGCTGTAAACTGCTGAATGTCACTTGTTTTCAGGTCCATCCCGGATATTTTATTGACCATCCGCAACATGGTTGCAGCGTTACTGCTGCCACCTCCCAGACCCGCACCAAACGGAATGACTTTATCAACATACACTGAAAAA
>SLLW01000136.1 GCA_007133875.1 Balneolales bacterium
CGGCATCTACTACGACTACTCATCCGATACCGGCCTGCTGACCATGAGCCGTACCGTCTACGACCGTTTTTTTGACAGCAAAGTTATATCGGGCCTTGCCCTGTATACGGACGCTGACACCGATATAGAGACACTGATTCCGGATCTGCGTGAACGCTCCGCAGGAATCCAAAACGTTATCATCCAGTCGAACCAGGGGCTTCGTGAAGCCTCCATGGAGATTTTTGACCGTACCTTCACCGTCACCATAGTCATGAGATTCCTCGCTGTGCTGGTGGCATTTATCGGAGTACTCAGCGCCTTGATGGCCCTGCAGTTTGAACGGTCCCGCGAAATGGCGGTGCTGCGTGCCAACGGTCTGACCCCCGGTCAGCTTTGGGGCCTTGTCACAGGTCAAACCGGGGTTATTGGATTTATGGCGGGTCTGCTCTCCATTCCCCTCGGAATAGTAATGGCCGCCATCCTCGTATATGTGATAAACCTCCGGTCCTTCGGATGGACACTGCAGTTTCAGATTACCCCGGAGATGCTGATTCAGGCCATGCTGGTTGCTGTCACTGCTGCCATACTTGCCGGACTCTACCCATCATGGAAAATCACACAAACAAATCCCGCCGATGCGCTCAGAGATGAATAACAAAGAATTCAGGTTTCCGAAGATGATGATACCGGTTCGTACCACGCTGCCCCTACCCATTGCGGGTACATTGCGGGAAACCCATGTTCTATGGAAACAATTTTTTAATTTGAATAATACACCGCAAACTACCACTACGGACACCCCGGGTCAATAGATACCAGCTAAATATGCGATCCCTCATTATACTTGCCGTGATAGTTATTGGAATCATCGTCATCGGATTCTGGCTGCTCTCCCCGCCCGAAAGGGATGAGATCACTGCCGGAGCTTCACCGGTTGAGGCCTTGCGGGGTGACATTGAAGGATTTTACCGGGCCGACGGGCCAAAAGAATTTCAATTTCCCGCGGATCACGGGCCACATCCCGGCTATCGGACCGAATGGTGGTACTACACCGGCAATCTGTTCACCGAAGACGACCGGCATTTTGGGTATCAGTTTACGATTTTCAGGAATCAATTATCACCACCGGACGCCGATCCGAATGTCGCCCCGGATGCCAAACTGAACTTTAGTCAAAACACCGACCCACAAGCCGGTCACTTTTCCGGTACTGAGACAGACCCTGGACCACCGGGGTCGCAAGACCGGTCATCCTGGGCCACCGATCAGCTCTACCTGGCACATTTTGCCATATCCGACATAAATAACGAAGAACATCACTATGAAGAGCGGTTCAGCCGGGGAGCAGCCGGACTTGCCGGGGCGGAAGCCGACCCCTTCCGGATTTGGCTCGAAGACTGGTCGGCCGAACGTACCGACGATCATTCACCTGTGGGAGAAGAAGCGCTGCCGGTCACTATACGGGCCCGAAATGAGCAGATGGGAATGGATCTCGTGCTGAATCCGGTCAAACCGATTGTGCTGCACGGCAACCAGGGATACGATCCCAAAGGTTCCGGTCCCGGTAACGCCTCCTATTACCTCTCCTTCACACGAATGCAGACCCGGGGAACCATCACCATCGGTCAGACCGAATACGATGTGTCGGGATATAGCTGGATGGATCATGAATGGAGCACTTCGGTACTTGGAGAGGATCAGGAAGGGTGGGACTGGTTTTCCCTGCAGTTGTCAGACGGCTACGACCTGATGTACTATCAGCTCCGGAACAAGGACGGCACCCTCTCTCCGTATGCAACCGGCACCCTGATCGATCCCGACGGAAATACCATCGCGCTAGGTGATGGTGATGTTGCACTTGAGGAACAGGAGCACTGGACGAGTCCACACACCGGGGGAACCTATCCGGTTACCTGGCGCCTTTCGATTCCGTCACAATCACTGAACCTTGAGATTGCCGGCTATTTTCCCGATCAGGAAATGAATGTTTCGGTCACCTATTATGAGGGGGCGGTGAATGTGCGGGGCACCCGGGAAGACGAACCGGTACGTGGATACGGTTTTGTAGAGATGACCGGTAGAATAAGCCCATGAGCCCGGCTGCTCCGGTCCCGGGAGCGGGACCTGACCCGTGAAGTCGGTGATGAAGCTGCTTAGCCCTGCCCCGATTGTTCAGGAAGCATAGGCGTTCCTCGCTTGCAAAATTGCAAAGGAAAGCCCCAGGGATCCCGCATCATGATAATATGAGAGCCATCATCGAGACGATCCTCACTTACAAATTCCGCTCCGGCATCCAATAACCTCTGCCTGTCATCAGAAGGACTTTCGGAGACAAATGCAAGGTGAACAATTAAGGGATTCATACTTCTGTAATCCGGCACCTCATCAGCCGGATTATGGTACACCTCTATCATAACGCTTTCACTGTCATCCATAAGGAATGTCATATATGGCGGGCTTTCGCTTTGCCTGACAACGCTCAGGCCCAGGTGTTTCACATACCAATCTGTCATAGCCAGCGGAGATTCCACATTAAATGCAACATGTTCAATTTTCATATGAATTATATTTTTGCTGTTATATAGCCATCCGATGAATCGCTGTGTACGGGCACGATACCACGTTCATAATCTGCAAGTTATGAAATGATAAACAGAGCATTTATGTTATGTGATTATGTGACCTTGATTTTTTTAACAATAAACCATGAAAAAAGATCCAGGTAATGACTATTGATCACCAAAAGGAATAAATCAACAGCAAAGGAGATGGCTTCTAATTAAAAAGAGGACCTTCGATATCTAACATTACCGGAATGGTGCGTACCCGGTAAACATTGCGGATAGTACAGTAACTTACATCCAAAGAAACTCGACAATAATACAGGATAATATGAATACTGCTAAACTTTTATTTGCGATCCTGTTGGGAACAACATCCGGAGTGCTGATGGGTTTGATCCTATCTCCCATGACCAGGAATCATAAAAAGAGCATTTTTTCCAAAAAAGAGAAGGGTTTTTTTAAAAAATAACCTCAGGGTTCTCCGTTTACAGAAAAATCCCTTTGCAGGGCAGCAATAGTGATTAACGTTACAACTAACACATAAAGAGGATATACTATGAGCTTTGTAAAATTCTTTTCCGGCCTTTTCATTGGTTTAGCTATCGGTAGCAGCTGGGGAATTCTAAATGCTCCCCAAAAAGGATATAAAATCAGAAGAAGACTCTCAAAAAAAGCCCGCAAACAGTGGAAAAACTTCAAGCGGTGACGGCTGATTTCATTTTCGCATTTTGTCACGCGCTGTTTTCAAACAATCGTACCCTATGTTAAACGACATTAAACCACTAATCACGCTGATACTCGGTGCCATGATCGGTACCATCACCGGATTGCTTATTGCACCTGACAAAGGAAGCAATACCAGAAAGGATTTAGCCAAAAAAGGTAAAAAATCGGTAGACGATCTGAATAATGAGATCCGGAAATTGCAACAGAAATTGAGCCGGATTACCAGTCAGCGCAAAAAAGCCGGGACACCCTCATCATCCAAAAAAGAAGAATCCGGCAGTAGTGCTAAAAAACAAACCGGAAATAAAGCAAAATCCGGAACAAAAGCTTCGCCTAAAAAAACGGAAGGCCAAACGAAAACCTCTGCGGCAACGCCAAAAAAACCGGCTACGGGCACAAGTAAAAACAGGAGCTCAGGCTCTGGTTCCGGTTCCGGTTCAGGTTCTAGCTCAGGCTCAGGTTCCGGTTCAAGTTCATCCACGAAATCCGGAGATGCTGCGAAAAAACCATCCGAACAATCAAAAAGCTAGTCCGGTTATTGCTGCTATGAGTTGTGGTACTGATTTTTGCTGATTATCCTTTGCATCACAATGGAAATCTCCGGAACACATCAAACAAATCTATCTACATGCCGAATACTACAAAATTGAATTGATGCTACGAAAGTCCAATAACACCGGGAATCATCAATCATGTTTTGGGGGCTACAAGAAGTGATCAATGTTATTCGGGTTTGCGCTTAAATCGTTGGCAGTATGGGCCGGCATTCTGTTGTTGGCCATATGTAACGGCCTGTTACGGGAGGCTGTTCTGATACCGAAACTCGGCACCGCAACTGGACTTGTATTGAGTGGTGTATTCCTTTCGGTGCTCATCCTAGTCGTTGCCTACTTTTCGCTCCCTTGGCTTGGTGCCCGTCGTTCCGTTGAACTCGTTGGAATTGGCTTAGGCTGGCTCACTCTTACGCTTGTCTTTGAGTTCACATTTGGCCTGTGGCAAGGCATGTCCTGGCAGGTTATGTTTGAGGCATACACTTTCAAAGGGGGTAACATCTGGCCGGTTGTTCTTTTGGTCACCGCTCTTGCGCCATACCTTTCCGCTAAGCTCAGAGGTTTGGTGTAGCGTTGGCAGCACCAAAGCAAGCTGATATCGCTCGATTACCCGCGTTAAGTGCTCCTCATAGGTTTTGATTTATTCTTCGGGTTTGATGATCTCCCAGCCAAATTCAGTCAACTCGCTCGATAATCCCAAATATTGCTCATTCAGGCTTTGCAGCGCCTGATTCATGATTGATTCGAAGTTATTTTGATCAGCAACCTCTGCCTACGAGTCCGCAAATACAGTGTTTAATGAGCTTTGCGTTCTGAAACCCTGTGAAAGGTTTAATCACGGGCCTGTCGTGCCGACCCGGGCCTGCTACGGTTGCCTGATTCATCCACGGCAATAACCCGGTACCACAATCCGGCTTCGCCCTCCGGATCCACCCACTCCTCATTGTCATCCGGAAGAACATCTGTCAGTGTATCGTAAACACCGTTTGCCAGTGTTGCCCGTTTAACCACATAACCTTCGAGATCCCTTGCCGGTGACGGCTCCCAGGTAATTCGTACGCCATCATCCGTTTCAACGGCCTGAACGTTGCGAATGGATGGCGGTGGTGTGCGGTCTCTCATGACGACCTCTTCGGCATATGCCGGTTCACTCTCATTGCCCGCCGAATCCACTGCGGTTACATGATACCGGTATACCCGGCCCATCGTAACATCGTCGTCCTGCAAATATCTTCTTCCGCGGGAGCGCTCCGTGACGGTCGTATCCGCTTCTTCCGTGATTTTGTATACATGGTAGTTTGTTACAGTGGTTGATGATGACGCTCCCCAGTTAAGTTGTACCCGGTTTCCGTCATCGATACTCGCCCGCACCGATGCGGGTGGCTCGGGCGGTGTTAACAGCGGCATCTGTTTCACTACAAATATGGTATCACTTCGAAGGCCCTGGCGATTGGCTGCCGTCACCCCATATTCGTAAAACATTCCCTCTTCAAATCCTTCAGCCGCGACACCGTCATCCACAAGAGTCGTATCGGTCAGCCGGCCGTCATTAACTTGCGAAAATGCGCCCTTGTCTCCCCCGGTATAGGATCGGCGCAACACAACATACGTATTGAACAGCGTATCGTGATCAATTCCCTGCCAGCCAAGTTCAATGACCCGGTCCTCTTCGTTGATCGTCGCCTGCA
>SLLW01000040.1 GCA_007133875.1 Balneolales bacterium
ATTTTCTCATACCTCGCATTGAAACGTATGCATTGGTTGCCTCGGAAGATATTACCCGCGGAGGCATCCTGATGGGTATCGATCCGGAACGGGAACACCGTCTGAATGGAGTTCAGGACCATCTTGTGGAAGGCCGTTTTTTTGATCAGGGAGATGAAACACTTGTTATTGGTGAACGATTTGCCGGCCGGCTGAATGTCTCCATTGGTGATACTCTGGTACTACTGGGCCAGGGGCGTTTCGGCATGACCGCCGCCGGGAAATATGCAATTTCCGGTCTGATCCGTCACCCCATCTCCGATATTGACAACCAGATTGCCTATATCTCCCTGCATGACGCCCAATGGCTGTTTTCTGCAGAGGGGCATGTCACATCCCTGTTGGTAACCCCGACACAGGTTCGGCACTATGATCAAGTAGCGGAATCCATTCGCCGCGAACTCGGTCACGATAGCGAATTTGCAGTATTGACCTGGCCGGAGATGATGCCCGAACTACTGCAGGCGATCGAGTTTGACAATGCGGGTGGCCATGTGGTAACCGGAATCCTCTATATCGTCATTGCTTTCGGCCTGTTTGGCACCATACTCACCATGACCCTGGAGCGCATGAGAGAGTTCGGGGTCTTGCTTTCGGTGGGTATGCAGCGGGTGCAGCTTGCCGGGGTAGTTTTCCTGGAGACTTTTTTTATCAGTTTGCTGGGTGTTCTTGCCGGTTTTGTACTCAGCTTCCTGCTGCTGATCTATTTTTATCTGAATCCCGTCGAACTGTCAGGGGATGCTGCCGGTGCGATGCTGGCATACGGATTTGAACCGATTTTGCCCGTTTCACTGGCGCCGGATCTCTTCTATTCGCAGATGATTATCATTTTTCTGATCGCGATTGTAATCTCTCTCTATCCGGCACTGAAAATTATTCGATTGAACATCCTTGAAGCAGCGAGGACCTGATATGAGTATACTTTTCCAAATATCCTGGCGAAATATCTGGCGTCATCCCGCCCGAAGTGGAATCCTTATGGGAGCCATCATTGTGGGAACCTGGGGAGGGATTCTTGTCGCCGGATGGGGTAACGGCCTGATTGAACAAAGGGTGGACTACCTGATCAGCACGGAATTGTCACACGGACAGGTTCACCATCCGGAGTATCGGGCCGAACGGGAACCCTGGATGACCATCCCGGATGCCGAATCCATACTGGCCTATCTGGAGGGCGATGAGCGCGTTCAATCCGTATCACCGCGCACATTATCGGAAGGCATGGCCCGTTCGCCGGTTACTACCTCCGGCGTGCGAATTCATGGGGTACATCCAGAAAAGGAGCGGGCCACCACCGCACTGTATGACCGGCTTGAAAAGGGGGACTGGCTGGGTGATGAGTTCCGCAACCCGGTCCTGATCGGTGGGCAGCTGGCTGATAAACTCCGGCTCGAAATCGGTAATCGGCTGGTACTGCAGTTTCAGGATATCGACAATGAAATCACCGCCGGGGCATTTCACATCAGCGGAATATTCCGGTCGGCATCGTCCGATTATGACGAGCGCAATGTATTTGTAAAATCGGATGATCTGTCCGCCCTGATCGCAGGTGAAACTTTTTATCACGAAATAGCCATGTCGCTGACCAGTTCGGATCAGGCGGATGGCGTAATAGCCGATGTCAACGAACGGTTTCCGGATGTACATGCCCAAACCTGGCACGAATTATCACCGGAAATTCGCTATATCGCAGCCTATAGTGGTACCCTTACCTACTTTCTTATGGCCATCATCATGATGGCACTGGCATTCGGAATTCTCAATACTATGCTGATGGCCATTTTTGAGCGAATGCGTGAACTGGGAATGCTGCTTTCCATAGGCATGAACAGGATCCGGGTCTTTGCCATGATCATGCTTGAGTCACTGATGCTTACGTTCAGCGGAGCATTGGCCGGAATCCTGCTCTCTGTACTTACCCTCTGGTATCTTGGTGATCGCGGCATCGATATGGGGATGTTTGCTGACGGACTGGCCGAGTTCGGCTTTGATACCATCACCTATCCTTTTGTAACCGCTGGTGAATTTTTCGGGATTGTGATCATCGTCATTTTCGCCGCTTTGATCGCCGCCGTGTACCCGGCTATTAAGGCGTTCCGGCTCAATCCGGTCGAAGCATCCAAAGAATAATTCATGTGCTGGATCTTGTTAAACACCATTTTCAAAGAATAATCATACTGCCATGTCTATTATCAGAACCGAAAATCTCTCCAAAATATACAATCCGGAAACCGTTCCGGTACATGCACTCCGCGATGTCTCCATTACCATCGATGAAGGAGAATTCACCAGCATTGTAGGCCCTTCGGGATCCGGAAAAACCACTCTGCTCAACATGCTGGGCGGGCTGGACAAACCCACATCCGGAAATGTCTTCATCAACGGTACCAATATAACAGAGATGTCTGACAGCACGTTGATCGATTTCCGCCTGCATAACATTGGATTTGTTTTCCAGCACTATAATCTGGTCCCGGTCTTTACCGCACGTGAAAATGTATCATTTATCATGCTCCTGCAGAAAAAAAGCAGAAAGGTGATGGCCGAACGGGCCGACAAACTGCTTGACGAAGTAGGGTTGGGCGACCGGAAGGATGCCCGCCCGAAAGAGATGTCAGGTGGACAGCAGCAGCGCGTGGCTGTTGCAAGGGCACTGGCATCCGAACCCCGTTTTATCCTGGCCGACGAGCCCACCGCCAACCTGGACTCGGCATCGGCTATGAATCTGCTCGACATCATGGAACAGATGAACCGGAATAACGGCGTAACGTTCATTTTCTCGACACACGACCAGCGGGTGATCGACCGGGCGCGGCGTGTGATCACCATGATGGACGGGGCCGTCGACAGCGACGAATATCATAACCGGGAGAAAGCCGCAACCGGCGGCGGAGGGCAATGATGATCCGTAATCACAGCGGCCCAAAAACGCATATAATTTCAATAAAATGTGCTTTTCAACCCCGTACATTGATTGGAATTACTCTGCTCCTGCTCGGATCCGGCCTGTTTTGCGGGGTATACGCACAATTTGGGGACGATGTTCGGATCCGCGGTTATGTGCAGGGCATGCCCGTACGGATTGCCGCGGAAATTCCGGAACCGGAAAGTCCGCTGCCTGATGGTGGATTCACAGGAATTACACCCGGAGATCAGGTATGGTGGGAGTATCGCCTGCAAAACCGGCTCAATCTTCGCTGGTATGCCACGCAAGAGCTCACCTTTACATGGGAAATGCGGACAAGGCTCTTTGCCGGTGACCTGGTCCGGGATATACCGGGCTATGCCGAAGGAATTGATGTGGATGATGGTTTTTTCGACCTCTCCTGGATGATTGCAGAAGAGGACGACTGGCTGCTGCATTACATCCCGGACCGTTTTTACGGGGAATGGTCCAGTGGAGACTGGAGCGTGCGTGTGGGGCGGCAGCGGGTCAACTGGGGCATAAACACCATGACCAATCCCAATGATCTTTTCAATATCTACTCGTTTTACGACTTTGATTACCCGGAGCGCCCGGGCAGCGATGCCATTCGGGTTCAGCGTTTTACCGGATTTGCTTCACGGATGGAATTTGCGGTGAGTCCTGGGCGCGACCTTGAAAACAGTGTTGCCGCAGCGTTATACGCGTTCAATACGAGGGGATATGACATCCAGTTCATAGGTGGATACTACAGAGAACGGTTTGCAACCGGCGGAGGATGGGCCGGAAGTATCGGTAATATGGGGTTCAAAGGTGAATCCATGTTTTTTGTCGATCTGGATGATGATGATTCCGGCAGTCGTGCGACCAACCTGATCGCCTCGGTATCTGCTGATTATATGTTCGGAAGTGGCGTATTTCTTATTGGTGAGTTTCTCTACAACAAAGAGGGGGGCCGGGACCAGTTTCATCTGATGGCCGAAACACTCTCCCCGGACAACCCCTCTTTTTCCCGGTACCAACTGACCAGCCAGGCAACGTATGATTTCAGCCCGATTCTCAACGGTGCACTGTCGGCGGTCTGGTATCCGGATGAATCGGCCCTGTTTCTCTCCCCGTCACTCACCTGGTCAGTCATGACCGATCTCGATTTCAATATTCTTGGGCAGGTTTTTGTCGCCGGTGATGATTCGGCCTTCGGAAATGCAGGTAATGTGGCGGCTGCATCACTTCGGTACAACTTTTAGTTACGCAGAGATCATCCAGGGCCTTAATTATGGTCCGGCCGGAAAGGCTTCGGTACAACTTTTAGTTACGCAGAGATATTGGGATTTCATAGCAAGAATATTCGCACTATTTTCGCTATGTGAAAAATTCATTTTCAAAAAAGGGACCGCAAGGCGACCAGGTCATTCCATCGGCGGAGGGAGGCCTCGGTACTTTTGGAGGTGTGTTCACACCTTCTATCCTGACGATACTGGGTGTCATCATGTATCTGCGTTTCGGATGGGTGGTCGGAAACGTGGGACTTGCAGGGACACTCGTGATTGTGACGTTGTCGACCGCGATCACGTTTCTGACCGCCATGTCGATCGCTGCCATCGCCACCGACCAGCGCGTACGCATCGGCGGAGCCTACTATATGATCAGCCGTTCACTGGGTATCGAGTCAGGAGGTGCAATCGGGATTCCGCTCTATCTGGCACAAGCACTGTCGGTTGCACTCTATACCGTCGGTTTTGCCGAGAGTGTTGTAGGGGTATTTCCGGAACTCAGTTTCAGGTTTGTAGGAATTGCAACGACCATACTTGTCGCCGGGCTCGCACTCATATCCGCCAGGGTGGCTATTCGTGCACAGTATTTTATCATGTTTGGCATCGTATTGTCGCTGCTGTCTTTTGTCTTCGGGGGACCGGTTGAGTCATCTCAGATAGAAATGACAGGTGCAGCACCTCGTCATTCAGAGGGATTCTGGACGGTGTTTGCCGTTTTTTTTCCGGCTGTCACCGGTATCATGGCCGGGGTCAATATGTCCGGCGACCTTAAGAACCCGACCCGGTCGATCCCAATCGGTACATTCTCGGCCATCGGGGTTGGATACCTGATTTACATGACATTGCCGGTTCTGCTTGCAAGCCGGGCAGATGCATCAACCCTGATCGAAAATCCGCTGATTATGCGGGAAATGGCCTATTGGGGGGATGCCATTCTGATTGGTGTCTGGGGCGCGACGTTGTCCAGTGCCGTCGGAAGCATTCTGGGGGCGCCCCGGGTTCTGCAGGCCCTTGCCAGGGACGGCGTGCTTCCCGTATGGCTCCGGTGGCTCGGCCGGGGAGAAGGGGAAAGCGATTTGCCCCGGTTAGGTACCCTGTTTACTCTGGTTATTGCACTCATTGCGGTCTTTTTTGGAAGTCTGAATATTATCGCCCCGATCCTGACGATGTTTTTCCTGACCACATACGG
>SLLW01000087.1 GCA_007133875.1 Balneolales bacterium
CCGTATAAACAGTATGAACTGACCTATTGCCGGAAGGAGGTCATCGAAAAGATCATCTCGCAGGTGTACGAGCAAAAAAATGAATTTCTGGAACTGCTCGATGAGATTGATTACGAGGAACCCGATACCAGGGAGGAGGAAAAGATCGATGAGGCTGAGCTTGATGCGGAGATCAACCAGAGCATGCTCAACTCTCTCGTGGAAGGTATGCTGGTGGAGGCGGTTCGCCGCGATGTCAGTGATATTCACATTATACCGGGAACCGGAAACAAAACGGATATCCTGTTCCGGGTGGACGGCAAGCTTCAGCTCTGGTACTCACAGGGCAATCTGAAACCCGAAGCCCTCTCTGCGGTGGTCAAGGATAAAAGCCGGAATGTCGACCGCTTTGAACGGGATTCGACCCAGGATGGATTTATCCAGCGCCGTGTGGATGGAACCAATATCCGTTACCGGGTCTCCATTATGCCGATTGTGGGCGAGGAGTTTGACCGCAAGTTTGAGTCGATCGTTATCCGGATCCTGGATGACCGGAAGGTGATCACCGACCTCAACAAACTCGGCCTCCAGGAGAAAGCCTATGAGGACTTTTACAAAGCTATCCACAAACCGTCCGGTATCGTCATTATAACCGGGCCAACGGGCAGTGGTAAATCAACGACCCTGGTTGCGGCTTTGTATACGGTGGTCGACCCCACCGTAAATGTACTTACTGTTGAAGAGCCGGTTGAGTATCTGATCAGGGGGGTGCGTCAGCTCAAAATCTCCGAAAGCATGACCTTTGACAATGCGATGCGGGGAATTCTGCGTCACGATCCCGATATTGTGCTTGTGGGGGAGATCCGGGATCTTCTCACCGCCGAAATCGCTATCAAACTGGCCAATACCGGACACCTGACCTTCTCCACACTTCACACCAACGATGCCCCCAGCGCTGTTGCCCGGCTGTTCAAAATGGGGGTGGAACCGTTTCTGATTGCAAATGCCATCAATCTGGTCATGGCCCAGCGGCTGGTCCGCAGATTGTGTCAGAACTGCAAGCAGCCGATCGAAGATCTGAATCCGGAGTTGCCGCGAAATCTTGGGTTCACCAACGAAGAGATCGCACAAACGACTTTCTATAAACCGGTAGGATGTGATAAATGCAATAACGGATTCAAAGGCCGGGTGGCCATTCACGAGGCACTATACTTTGATAAGAATATAAAAAACATCATTTTCGCTTCAGGGTCCGATATCGATGAAGACCGGATTCGTGAGCAGGCTCATAAGAACGGGATGCTTAGCCTGCGCGCATCCGGAAGGGAGCGGATCAAGGCAGGAATCACCACCATTGATGAAATCGTTGCCACGACACTCGAAGATTAAAAGGTAGCGATAAATATTAAAATTGCTTAATATAATACTGCGGCATTGTCTTTCCAAACCTATTGGGTGTAAGCAATGAATGATTACTCGGATCTTTTTTTTACGATGGCTTCCATCGTTATTTTTTCTTTTCTGCTGATGCAGTCCAATCAGGCGATATTTCACAATGATGTCGTGCAGGTGCATCATGAGTATGAAAAAACGGCGGTATCCATTGCGCAATCCTTGATCGATGAAGCCCGCAGAAAAACGTTTGATGAATCGCTGCAGGGAAACGGCACGGTGAATGTCCCCGGTGATTTCAGGCAGAATCTGGGTGCGCCGGAAAATATGGAGCGAGCGGATTTTTCGGTTTTTGACCATTACCACGGCTACCAGGAGACCATAATGACGGATCTCGGGGCATATGAACTTGATGCAACGGTTACCTATGTGAGCAGTGAACCGCCGTATGTAGAAGTGACCGGCCCGACCATAATTAAACGATTGGAAGTGAATGTCCGAAGCATTCAGTCAGACCGCAATGTGAGGCTTCGCTATTTAAAAACGCATTATTGACGAATTGGTCGAATTTGATCGGTTTTCCATAACGATCAAAGGAGATCCACCTATACGCAAAACAGCAGTGAACATGGAAAACAGTATCCCAAACCTGATGCAGCATGATCGCATTCAATACATTCTCAATAACATTCCTGCGTTACTGAGAAAATTTTCGCCGGAGGATCTTCGTGGATTCCTGTTGTCCGGAGAGCTGGTGCTGTATGACCGGGATCAGATTATTTTGAAAGAAAGTTCAGACCGCATGGACGAAGCCTGGCTTATAACCGATGGCAGGGTGTCGATCTGGAAAGACGGAGTTGAAGTGGCACAGCAGGTCCCCGGAGATTTTATCGGGGAAACGTTTCTCTTCAGTAAGGGTACCCGAAGTGCCACGGTTAAATCAGATACGGAAGTAGCCATGCTCCGCTTTGAACGTGACAATGTCCTGCAGTTTTTCCGAAACAGGCCGGAGCGTGTTTTTAAGATATTTATCATGAACCTGCTCGAGATTCAACAGCAAAAAATTACATCCATGAACAATCAGGTTTCCAGACTGAAGAAAAAACTGCTGGAAAACCAACCGGAAAGTGAATAATGAATATCGGCTACATAGCCAGTACAATTATTGCAGGTATTTTCCTGATATCACTTATCGCGCTGAACCTTAGGGTTTCCCAGAACAGCGGCGAACAGACGCTCTATATCATGGCGAAAATTCAGAACGAGTTGGTAGTGGATATGTTCAAGCACGATCTGCGGTCTATGGGGTATCGTATTGACAGCGGCTCACCCATTGTAGCAGCCACCACAGACAGCCTGAAGTTCCAGGTTCATTTCGAGGGAAATGAAAATCCGACGGAGATTGGATGGAAGTTTGATTCCGATTCCGGTTCTTCCAACGCAAACTCCAACACCCGGTCGCTCTACCGTATGGTAAACGGGGAAGAAGAGCGGATCAGCTCTGTGGTTTCCCGGTTTGAGCTGGAATATCTGAATGCTGACCGGGAAGTGCTGAACCCGGTTATGATTCCCGTCTCACAAATCCATCAGATTCGGCTCACACTTGTCACCGAAAGTACCGAGGGGTATGGAAACGAGAAATTTGGACGGTCATTCTGGACCGGAGAGCTATCACCACACAATCTGAATTAAAAGCAGGCAAATGACAGAGGTCACGGAATGGGAAGAGCGTTACTAATTACATGTTTGGGGTCATTTATCATTCTCGGGATGGTCCAGCAGGCGGTGCAGCAACGTCAGCTGACCATGACGGAGGGGAATGTGGAAACATTTTCCATCAGCCATGCACAAAATGCGACCAATAGCGGACTGGAACTGGGGCTTCAGCGGATATTTCATGACGACAACTGGGAGGATTACGGGAACCCGTGGGTATTTCCCATCGATGATATGGATGTCCAGGTCTGGGTCGACAGCAACAGTGATTACCCGGAGGTGGTGCCGCCCAACTACTACCGGATCCGATCGGAATACCAGGTGGGCAGCCGTACCCTGCTGTCGTTTGCATACCTGAAAGATGATGTTATCACACCCCCGGTACATGGCGCTGTTGGCTACTATGGCGATGACGAAGAGGCCCGGATATATATGACCGGAAATGCCGATATCTATGGGCACGACACCAATCCGTCCTCCCATCCTGTTGCCGGGGATGGCCCGGGGCCTCATCTTCCCGCAATCACTTCAGAAATAGAAGAGGACATATTGATCGAACAAAAAGGGAACTCAAGTTATCAGGGGGAACCGGATTATGTGCAACAGGAGCTCGATGGCCATGAACTCAATGAGCGGGTAGCTATGTATGAGCAGCAAAAGGATCCCTATTATAATCCGGCCGATCTGGGGACACCCGAAAATCCGAAAATCACGGTTCTTGAAGAGAATGAAAAATTAACAGAAAACACCAATGCCGCTGGCATACTTATTGTAAAGGAAGGTGCAACGCTGGAACTGAGGGGTACCTTCTCGTTTGAAGGCCTGGTCATTGTCCAGGGGACCCTCGATATCAAGGGAAATGTCAAGATTTTTGGAGCTATGATGTTTACAGACAATGCCCTTCTGGAAATCGAAGATGAGCAGGAAGGGGATTTTTCAGGAAATACCGAAATTTATTACAGCAGTGAGGCTCTCCGAAACATAAACAATTTTCTATCCCACAGGTTCGATGGTACAGGCCTGGTTGTGGACCGCATTTTTTACTGAACCCGATTATTGTAATGGATACCGTTTTATATGGAAACAGTGCAGGATACGCAGCAATACCTTGAACAATTCAAACCGGAACTCGAACAGATCCCATCTCATTTGCATGGTACGGATCGGCTGACATGGCTTTCCGATTTGCTCTCAAGATCATCCCGGGAGAGCAGAGAGGGCCTCAGTGCGGTTTTGGAAGGACATCTGATCAAAATGGAGCGTTATGAGGCATCCGATATTGATATGGGGGGAGACGGTTGCGGCGGCAAGGTATGGTTTCGCATTCACGGCCAGAAAACGCCGTACAGGGACTCACCTGAGTATTCACTGCTCGAAACGGATCTGCTCCTTCTGAACCTGGTCAACCATGAGCAGATGGCGTACCTGATGAAGCATCGCAATCTCGATTTTTCTCATGTGATTCCAAGCAATGACGGCCAGCCACGGCGGTTCCGGGCCGACCTCTACTTCGATTTGGATCACCTGGCCCTGAACATGCGCCGGATTGACACCGAGATCCGCCCGTTCAAGTCACTTCAGCTGCATCCGGAAGTGGCCAAGACCCTCAGCCTGAAGTATCTGAAATATGGCCTGAACCTGGTCACCGGAATTACCGGCTCCGGAAAATCATCAACCCTGGACACCATTATCGATGCCAACAACCGCTCGGTTGAGAGCCAGATTGTTGTGATCGCCTCGCCGGTCGAGTTGGTCCACAAGCCGATAAAAAGCATTGTCCGCCACCGCGAAGTGGGAAGGGATGTGCCGACATTCCGGGATGGCACGGTACAGGCGATGCGTCAGGATCCCGACATCATCGTCATCGGTGAGTTGCGGGATGATGAGACCATTATTGCCGCACTGGAGGTGACCGATTCCGGCCACAAAACCTTTTCAACGCTCCATACCGCATCCGCCATGGAGAGTATCGACCGGATCATAGGGGAAGTCCCGGTCCGGGAACAGGAACGGGTACGCAACCGCCTGGCCGATGTCATCACCTGTGTGATCAGCCAGAAGCTGGTTCCTACCCTGGACGGCAAACGTGTGCTCGCCAAAGAGGTGATGCTCGCCACGCCATCCGTCAAAGCGGCTATCCGGAATAACAATATTTCGGAAATCTATCAGATGCTGGCCGAAGGTTCACAGTATGGCATGCATACACTGGAGCAGGACCTCAAACGGCTGGTTGTTGATCACAAGATCTCGATTGATGAGGCTCTGAACTTTGCCAACAACAAAAAACGCCTGAAAGACCTGTTCAGGAGTTAACCCAAACATCAAACAGGAAAA
>SLLW01000099.1 GCA_007133875.1 Balneolales bacterium
ATCAAATAACAAAATGTGAAATCAAATTATTTAATATAATGGCTTATTGTGTTGCAAATAAGCTGTTTTAGCTAATCTTATAATATACAAAATTTACAGAACAAAATTAAGTGTGCTTCGGGGACGGCGGACGGGTCAACTCTTCGGAAATGGTCATGGAATATCCCTGTATTCGCAGCCATGCAACCATAAATATCACAATAAGCACGACCCCGATGATTCCGAAAAAGCCGCCTTCCGGCCCAAACCGTCCCCCGGTCCATAACTCGGGACCGGTCACCTGCAATTGCAGCACAGACTGGCGAAACAGGTTACCGCTCACCGGTAGTCCGAAAACGGCGCCCTGTACAACATTCCAGGCAAAATGGAGGCCAACGGAGTACCCCAGCTGCCCCGTAACCACATACGGAAGTGCCAGCATAACACCGGCCAGGACGATCACCAGAATCCCAAGAAAAGTGACGTTCGGATTGCCCAGATGCAGCGCTCCGAAAGCGAGTGAGCTGATACCGATCGCAATCAGTCCGGCCACGTAGCGATTTCTCCCGGTATAAAATCCTTCTGTCATGTTTTTAAGCTGGTACCCGCGCGCCCACAACTCCTCGTAAAACCCGACGAGAGCCATTGTGACCACATATCCTCCTAGCATCCATAAAAAACTGCGGTCAGACGTGCGATTCCATCCAAATCCACTGAACTCTGCCCATCCCAGCAGCCACATGCCTAAAACCATCAGGAACATGACCACAGAAGCCACCAGAAATCCTACAAGACAATCCTTCCACCACTGCGTATTCATCCGCAGGCCGAAATCCGTTATTGGACGCTTGTCAAGTATCCACGCAGCTGTCCAGATCGCCAGTGTTATGGCGATACCGCCGGCGACAATTTGCATATTTCTGCCGCCAAATTGCGCTGCGAGCAATTGAAGGGGAATCAGAAACAACAGGGAGAGTATGATCTGCATGAGAATTCGCCAACCGGCACGAATCCGGCCGTCCGGTGAAACGAAAATTGTCTCAAAATGCTTTATAGCCATAGAGATAATGGAGAAAATCCGTTTAACTTGTGTACCTACCGGGTGATCTTGCAAGATGTTTGCGCAACCGGATAGTTCAGCAAAAGTACCCGAAGATGAAATTATTGAAATATGTGCGGAAGATATACGCTTTATTCAGATAAACAAGCCATTGAAGAGCAATTCAGAGTGACAGTACGTGACGAATCGTTGCTGCAACCCGATTATAATATCGCTCCGGGGGCCGTTAAACCTGTTATTCTGACCAGGGGAACGCATGATCGTGAGGTGGCGGCACTGAAGTGGGGGCTGGTGCCACCGTTTGTGAAGGATTTGTCTGACTGGAAGCCGCTGATCAATGCCCGGAGTGAAACGGTCAATGAGAAACCCTCTTTCCGGAAGGCCTTTCAGCGAAAACGGTGCATCATTCCTGCCAACGGTTTCTATGAGTGGAAAAGTTTTGACAACAAGAAAAAAATACCGTTTTACATCCGTCTGCTTGACCAGGATTTGTTTGGCATGGCCGGCATTTTTGAAACGCATACCAGTGATGATGGTACGGATCTCCACACCTTTGCCATCCTTACTACCGAGGCCAATGCCCTGATGCAGCCCCTTCACAACCGGATGCCGGTCATATTGCGCCAGGACGACTACAACGTCTGGCTGGATCCGGTGAATCCACGGCCGGAAATGCTGCAGTCGCTGCTGACGCCCTATCCGCTGGATACCATGTCGACATTCAAAGTGAGCGCCGACGTGAACAATGCACGCAATAACGGGCCGGAGCTGATTAATCCAAGGCTGAAATAGCGGCCTGGTCATCGAACTCAACTTTTCCGTGATATCCTTTATACGTTAACATAACTGCTACATTTTGGTTGGTGTAATTCCAGCCTCCTTTAAAAATAAAAAAAGCCACACCGGAAAACCGACATGGCTTTAAATATCAGTTCAGCTGATACTGTACCGCAATCCCGGTTTCCAACGGTTCCGGTTCTATTGCGATTCTGTATGCTGAATTATTCGGAAGGTGGTGGTACGGGAGCCTCATCCTGCTGCTCAGGCAGTGCCGGAGCAGATTCGGCAGGTGCGCCAAAATCTTCGGTTTGTACAGGTGAGCTCTGCTGCTGAATGGTACTCTGATCGATCGTTTCACGATCAATAAAGAAATTCGCCAGAACGCAAAGTGACAAAAACAGCGCCGCTAAAATCGACGTCGATTTTGAGAGGAAATCTGCCGTTCGGCGTGCACCCATCGTATTGGCACCGCCTCCACCGATTCCGCCTCCTCCACCGGCGATTCCACCGGAGAGTCCCTGTCCCTGTCCGCTCTGAAGCAGGACCACAATGACCATCAACACGGAGATGATCGTAATTAAAATGATTGTCAGTGTATAAAGCATAATTTTGTCGCTACTTTTAGCTTGGTAAGATTCGTAAATTACCCAATTATCCAGTTAAATCAAACGACAGACTTTACCAATTTTAACGGCCGGACCAGCATTTTCATTATGGTACAAGAGGATTATCACATAGTCAACCGGATGACCCAAGCCGTCGCCGATCTTGCTGACCTGAGTCACGGGTTTACCCAGAACCTGATTTTTACCATTGGGTTCATTTTTGTCCTCTGGCTGATACGTTTTCTGATCCTGCGTATCGTCTACAGAAAATCTGCCGATCCGGAACTGCACTACAAATGGCGAAAGTACCTGAGCCGGGCCCTGTTTTTCATAGCCCTGCTGGTGTTGGGCCGGACCTGGTTTGAAGGATTTCAATCGCTGGCCACCTTTTTCGGACTGCTATCCGCAGGCCTTGTCATTGCGCTGAAAGATACGGTAGCCGATCTTGCCGGATGGGTTTTCCTGATCTGGCGAAAACCGTTTGAAATCGGTGACCGGATTGAAATTGCCGGTGTGAGCGGTGATGTGATCGATCAGCGGATTTTTAAATTCAGCCTCATTGAAATGGGAAACTGGGTGGATGCGGATCAAAGCACCGGGCGGGTCCTCCACGTCCCCAATCACAAAGTGTTCACCGAAACAATCGCCAACTATACCGCCGATTTTCAATTTATCTGGAACGAGCTGCCGGTGCGAATCAGCCTGGAAAGCAACTGGAAGAAAGCCAAAAGAATGCTGCAGCAAATTGCCGACCGCCATTCCGCCAATATTTCTGATGAGGCCAAACAGCAACTGCGAAAAGCGGCGCGATCTTATCTGATCACTTACCGGATACTGACCCCCACGGTATATACCGATGTGAAGGATTTTGGAATCGCACTTACGATCCGGTACCTGACCAACCCTCGTACCCGGCGCGGAACCGAGCAGCAGATCTGGGAGGATATTTTGACGGAATTTGCAGAACAGGATGATATCTCCTTCGCCTATCCGACCATCCGGTACTATGACCGTCATCGCGAGGGAGACACCGGTTGGGGAGTCAACGATACGAAACCCGGACAAACGGATGGCACAAAAGGAATGCCATTGAAAGATCCCGGCAAATCACCCGGAAACCGGTAGATTGTTGCATGGATCAGTCAGAATCACCCCGACACCCGTTGCCCGAAACATTCACCGGGCGGATCCGCCAACAGTTTCCGGATGACCATTCCGGTTTCCTGAAGGCGCTCGACACCAAACCCGCGGCCTCCATCCGGATAAACCCGGACAAAATGGAGCATCTTTCCGACGGCACCCCGGCCCATACTCCGGCACCGGTCACACATAGGGTACCCTGGTCACAAAACGGATGGTTTCTCCGGGAACGCCCTTCATACACTCTGGATCCGTTGCTGCATGCCGGCGCCTACTATGTTCAGGAAGCAAGTTCGATGTTTCTTGAGCACGTTTTGGCACTTCCCGAATTGCGCGAACAAAGTGGGGTCATTCTCGACGCCTGTGCCGCTCCCGGTGGAAAATCTACATTGATCGCCGCGCAATTTCCGGACTCCCTGGTCGTCGCCAACGAGGTGATCCGTTCGCGTGTTCCGGCACTACTTGAAAACAGCATAAAATGGGGCTCCGGCAACCTGGTCATTACACAAAATGAGACCGGACGCATTGCCGCACTTACCGACTTTTTTGATCTGGTTGTCGCTGATGCACCGTGTTCGGGTGAGGGGCTGTTCCGGAAGGATCCATCAGCGCGTACAGAATGGTCCGCTGCTCACGCCCAACATTGTGCCATCCGCCAACGATCCATTTTGGCGGATCTGTGGAAATCAATCAGGCCCGGCGGGTACATGATCTACACCACATGCACGTTCAACCCGGAAGAAAACGAACGGAATATTGCCTGGTTTCTCGGAGAGTCCAACGGGGAGTGTCTGAAAATTCCAATGCCTCCGGATTGTGATGCCATCAGGGAAATCAGCACCGGGCCGGTGACCGGATACGGGTTCTATCCGCACCTGACCAGTGGAGAGGGTTTCTTTCTGACCCTCATCCGGAAACCGGGAAGAGCCCATGAGCGTCACGCCCGCCGGCCATATCTTCGCGCCCGCCAGATCACTGAACCCGGGGCATCGGCTGTCTCTAAAACCGCCCGCTGGTTTACCGGCGACGAACACGTATGGTTTCAAATCAAGGAGCGTCTGCACCACATCCACTCATCACACATAGATTCGCTCCACATTATCGCATCAATGCTTTCGGTCAGGTACGCCGGAACCGAAACCGGAAAAATCATTCGTGACGAGATCCGGCCCGCTCCACCGGCCGCCCTTGACATACATCTGGATGCCGGCCATTTTCCGCAGATCGACTGCAGTCACGAAGATGCACTATCATTTCTGAGACGGGAAAGCCTGCCGGTACCCGAAGATAGCGTAAGCGGATGGCATCTCGCCATGTACCGCGGCCTGCCGCTCGGATGGCTGAAAAATATCGGCAGCCGGATGAATAACTACCATCCGAAAGAGTGGCGTATCCGGCAACGAAATATACAGATGCCATCTAATAAGTGATGCGGACCTTTGTTTTTCTTACATTGACACTGCCATTTTACACGCTCTTCCATCCCCCATTTCCATGCAAACCCGTCTCCCACGCATTTACGTCGATACCCTCGGCTGTTCCAAAAACCAGGTTGATTCCGAGGTTTTCATCGCCCAGGCCCAAGCCAACGAATTTGAAATCGTCTCCAACATCGATGATGCCAATGTGCTGGTAATCAACACCTGCGGGTTTATCGAGGATGCCAAACAGGAATCCATCGATCACATTCTGGAGGGCGTCTCCCTCAAAAAGGAGGGCAAGGTTGAGCGGCTGCTGGTGATGGGATGCCTGTCGGACCGCTATCTGAAAGACCTGCAATCGGACATTCCGGAAGTTGATAAATACTTCGGCAGCAGTCACACTTCGCTGCCCCAGGTGCTCCAGGA
>SLLW01000105.1 GCA_007133875.1 Balneolales bacterium
GACCGGCGCCGGAATATCTGTTACGGGCTGACCTGCCGGACCCGCTAATTCGCTGCGAAATATCCACCAAACGAGAAGTACTCCCAGTATTATTCCTATGACGAGTAAAGTTGTTCTCATACGTTTATTTGTTCAATTAATAGTGCCATTTCCACTGGTCAAGTTCCCGGTATCCAATGGAACTTCACACAGAACTGATTCTATCATTACTGCTGATGTCCGGAACATTTTTTGCGCTTACGTTTTACCGCAGCGTAAAGCCAGCTGCAATTAAATATTACTGATAAGTGTGTGATAATTCTGTTTATACGTAATTTTATGGAAATATATCATCCAATTCAACAATTTTGAATATAATCCGATGGAGTCAGAGATTTGCCGGTGGGTGTATTGGTGGGGATCGCAACACGACCGGATCGGCCCCAAAGTGCGGGTCCTTCCGGGGATGCAAGCCGGCGGCTGACAGACACCTGACCAGCCATCCCTCATGAGAAACCGGATCCTGTACTCTCGTACACTGTAAACTTGAATTTCACCCGTGACCGGAAGTCAGATCCCTGGTTCTGAGAATATGATAGCGGTGGACGATCACCCCTATGATAGTCAAAATCAGCAGAGCAAGGGCTAACGTCTGATGGGTTTCGATAATGACAAGCAAGGGCTGACCGGCAAAATAACCAACCGATATCCAGACCAGGGACCAGACCAGACAGCCTATGGTCGAATAGAGTACATAGGTTGACAACGGCATATTTGAAAAACCTGCCGGGATGGAGATTACCGACCGGATATTGGGAATGAACCGGCCATAAAGAACGAACAGTTGATCGTACTTGTGAAAATCCTTTCTGGCTTTTTGCAATAGATAATTGACATACCTGAACCTGCTGCTCATTATAAATTGGGAAATCCATTCAGAATAGTGCCGGCTCAGTTTAAAAAGGATGATGCATCCGATAATATTGCCGGCTGTGGTAGCAAAAAGAGCCGGGAAAAAAAACCACTCGTACAAGGTGGCATACAGCCCGATTCCTGCAAGGGACAACTCGCTAGGCGGTGTCAGGAAAATCCCATGTAACAACAAGAGAAAGAACCCGATTATTAAGGCTGTCGGCCAGGATATTGACTCAAAAATCGTGAAAACAAATTCGGTCATGAATCATTCCCGATCTAATAAAATTGTCTGAATGTTCAATCTCCTGCAATCAAGGTCAATTTTCAAAGTGCGGGTTTGGCCTTGTGGTTCGCCATCAATTTGCCAGTAAAAAGGGGTCTGATTCTCGATCACATACTCATTGGAGGTGACGGGAGAGCAGCTTATGCTCCAGGGTATAAATCTGGTTCCCGGCAGGTACAGTGACTTGTACTGTCCTATGGTGTCCCGGATATTTGTAAAAATTGAAAACGAACTTTCTGCAGTTTCATCACTGGTTCTCATCAACGCCTTTGAAGACGGGTAACTTGAGAAATTTTGCAAAAAAAGAATTCTCAGCTGAATCATGAGAAAGAAAACCATATGTGTAGCGATTCCGCCAAAAACACGATACATGACTGATCCGACATAGGAGTTTCTGAATTTTTCGACAAAGAATACGGTGTCAGCGGTTGATCCAACCGAAACCACATTAATAAAATACTGATTATTTGCCTGGGCGACTTTTATATGCCGGGAACCGGAAGTACCATTACCGGAAAGGAAAGATTCCACATCCGTTTCGTTTTGAAGCGATTTGGCAATGAGGTTCCCATAACCGCAAGGGACGATGCCAATTTCAATATGTGACAAGTATTCATCCAGTTCATTGATGGTTCGGTTGATCGTACCGTCACCACCACATATAATGACACGCTGGATGTTCCCTGACTGAAATAACTCTTTGGCAACCGATGCTGTGAAATCGTGTTTCTTAATCGTACGATAGGAAACCCCCTGCTGATCAAGTTCCTCACAAAGTTTGCCAATCACATCCTGGGCATTACCTTTGCCTGCTAATGAATTATAGATAATTAAATGCATTTTTTATTCATCAGTCGAACTTGATTTCATGGGTACTGTACAAAAAAAGTTTGAACGTGATCATCACGTGAGAGTCTTGAAAGTGTATCGATTTCGCTGTTAAATAATCGTGTTATTCAGGCAATCAAGACGTTCACCGGGTTTGAACAATAGAAATCGCTCCACTATTTCAGGGCAAACCATTATCGGAATCACTAGCCTCCCATAACACCTCTGTTATAGCAAATGATGCCGATTTTATGATCTGAACCAATTAAGATACTTCATTTCCTACAAAAATGTCACTCACTGATAAAAACGCTGTTGATTTGAAGATGACCTGCACTCGAAATTTGCGATTTCCCGGACGCTGATTCCCGGTCAGTATCTACCACAGATAGCTCCTTTTTAGGTGGAAATCGGCACGGCGGACAAGATCCGGTAATGGAAGAACCGGAGCCGGAAACATAACATCCCTACGATGTCAAAGTGAATCCGGGCCGGAATTGTCGAGGAAAGCAAATGCAATAATTCGGTTCACTCCGATCACTCTTCGCCGGATTTTATGAATATGGCCGCCGATTTCGCCGGTATCGCCACTTCCAGGCCGTCATCGGAATGATGTCGGGAGATGGCCTGCAAATCGAGTACTTCTATCCAACGTTGCGGATCCTCAACGGGAATTGTCACTTCCGCAGTTTCACTCTCGTGATTGTTAAACAGGACAATCGCGCGGTTACTGCCGGCCTCACCGGAGCGCCCTGCACCGTCCGGGTCTGCATCGGCAATCGTATCCGCTCCCTGCATGGTACGCTCATAGATCAAAACATTGCGATCATCGTCGGCCAGCAGGATGTTCAACTCCCCACGGGAGAATACCGGGTTGTCTCGGCGCAGATGAATCAGGTAGCGATAGTAGTTCCACAGCTCCATATCAGCGGTCACTTCGTCACGCGGTCGGTCCCGGTCAAACGGGTGCGTGGTTTCATCTTCGAACTCCAGATCCGGCCAGATGACCGGCTTTCGGTTGTCGGGATCGTCGGCGCCCCACATGCCGAACTCATCGCCCATCCATACGTGCGGTGCCCCCGGCCAGGTAAATTGCTGGGCCAATATCAGCCGCACATCCCGCCACGTCCGCTCATCGGGACGATGGATTTTATAATCGGGGTTTTCGCGCGGATTGACCCGGTACTTGTACGGAACCGGATTGTAAATGGAGGTGGAGAAACGGGGACTGTCATGGCTGGCCGTCAGATTCATATTCGCACGCAGCACCTCTTCCCGCACACCTGTCGACACCGAGTCAAGATGATGGATGTATTCCGACGGATTGACCAGTCCGGGTACTGCCCCGCCAAGCCATTGCCGGGTTGGCATGTACCAACGGTAGTTCATAATCGCGTCGAAAATATCGCCCTGCAGCCAGTCTGTGGGATCCATCATCTCATCGGGCCAGTCAGCCCACCAAAGTTCGCCAATTAATATGGCATCCGGATTGATGCTTCGCACATATTTGCGGTAATCCCGCCAGAAATCGACGGGAATCAATTCGGCGACATCCAGCCGAAAACCGTCCACACCGCGCTCCACATCACCGTCTGGAGCCATCCAGCGCCGGGTCACGGCAAAAATGTGGCGTTTGAGATCCGGGTGCAGGTCACCCGGAACAAGATCCCCGTGATCGAATTCATCCACCGAATCGTACCGGCGGAATTGCGGAAGTTCCGGTACACCAGCCCAGCCGGAATATTCAAATTCATTTTCATCGGTGCCGGGATCATCGAAACGATCAATCTGGTACCAGTCGGCATAGGGCGAATCTTCCTGGTGCTCCAAAATGTGCTGCCAGGCCCAAAATGTGATACCGGTATGATTCCAGGAGTAATCCATGATCACGCGGATGTCTCGCTGATGTGCTTCCTCTATTACTTTGAGGAACATTTTATCGGCTGCGGTCCAGACCCAGGTATCGGGATCGGCCGGGTCTTCCTGTGCCATCAGTTCGCGGTCACCCTCCGGATCGGGGCCGAAATTCACATCGATATGCCGGAAATTGCGGGCATCATATTTATGCATGGAGGGTGCATCGTTCAACGGATTGAAATAAATAGCGGTAATTCCAAGATCCTGCAGATAGTCAAGCTGATCGAGCACGCCCTGCAGATCACCGCCATACCGTCGCATGTGCACCCATTCATAAAAATCCAGATCCGTGTCTCCGGCCCATTCATCATGGGCGTACCAGTCATGACCCCAGGGGGTCGGTGCCCAGCTTTCCGGCTGCTCATGCGGCCAGGAGCCGTCAATACTCACCATATCGGGCTGATTATCGGGGTCACCATCCCGGAAACGCTCGGCGAAAATCTGATACCAGATCGCGTCCTGTGCCCATTCAGGTACCGAGGTGAGCTCCTCGTCCGATACGTGTTCGGGAACCGCATAGGGATCATCCGAAGAATCGCACCCGGTGGTGACAAGGGACAGCATCAGGATAGCAGAAAGCATTGCTCCGGTGGCATACGAAGAGCGAGTCCACGGACGTACTCGGCCCGTTGCATGCCTTGTGCTGTGATATAATCCGGATACAGAGGTATGCGGTATGTTGTTGTAAAATGTCTGACACATCCGCAGTCTTAGTCCTGCTGTAGTGTAACGAACGTGCGTAATACACACAGTCATCCATTCAGTAAAGACTTTCGATATAACCCAGGAACAGTTTTTCATTTGATTAGCATCATTTTACGAGTAAAAGTTTGATCTCCGGCCTGCATCCGCAGGATATAGGTACCACTGCCAAGTTGTGAGCCATCAAACTCCACACGATGAGTGTCGGCATCCTTACGGTCGTTAACCAGAGTCGCCACCCGCCTACCGATGATGTCATAGACGGCAATATCGACATGTACCGCTTCCGGTATTTCGTAAGCTATTGTAGTCGCAGGGTTGAACGGATTTGGATAATTTTGATACAGGGAGTAGCTCTGCGGCAAATCCTCGGCTACGTCGCCGAGACGCTCATATACAAGATAGTCCCAGGGAGAGAGTATGACCGTCTCCTCCCCGTGGTAATTGGAGATCTCTCCGGTAAAAACCTCACGGTACTGACCTTCGTAGTCACCGGATGCCCCCAGGGTCACGGTTTGCTCTACATCCGACAGGTTGTACATCACAAAAACCTGATCCTCCTCCACGGTGCGTGTAAACGCATACACATCCTGATCGTTGGTCGTAGAGATTCGCTTCGGCGGGCCTCCCATGTCACCGTTCCAGAGGGCTTGGTTCTCCCTTTTCAGATGCAGCAGCGTGGTGTAGAGATACTCATTCGGGTGGTCCCGCCAGTGTATCTGATCTTTTTCAAAAAAGGCCAATC
>SLLW01000148.1 GCA_007133875.1 Balneolales bacterium
GACCGGCGGATAGCTCACTTCCTTCCACAGACAGCATGCCGAGCTGGTCGGGATCCCGGTTCTGCCACTCTTCGTTAGCCCGTTCTCCAAACGTTTCGTCGTATCGGGGATTGATTTTGTCTCTGATCTCAAAATAGATGTCGTTCAGATTGGTCCATGGGTAGAGTGACCGGGGCCGGGCATCATGGTTTGATCTCTATCTGTTAATACACCGTTGTCTGGTTGCAACGGTCATAATCCAGGGATAAAATACGGATGCAGTTCCGCGTATAGTCCGTTGAATATCTCTTCAGGGTGATCGCTATAATTATGATCAGGAGCGGGAAGTATGGAATAGTTTTTTTAGGGGTATTTGATTACTCGATCGTTTTATAATATGATGACCCGTATTAGAGAACATTTCTTGCTGGCACTGATTTTGCTCAAACTGGCACTGATTTTGCTAAAAAAGTGGATCAGGGTTAATCTGTCATTGAATTATTACCAGTAATCGGTATTTTATATTATGCTTATTACAGCACTTCTGACTTCTGCACGGGACTCAATGAGTGTATGTATCAGTATCAGGACTGTTGTGCCGCAACAGCGATCCCACTATGCTTAGTACGTTACATTATTAATTCTTCAACAAACCCAGAACAAGAACATTCTCATGACACATATGAACAGGAAGGGCTTTTTGGAGCTGGTATCCAGTCTGGCCGGAACCACAGTCCTGGCATCGCAGATGCCTTGGTTTGGAATATTCAACAACCCCTCGGGCGCCGGCAACGGACCCTCGGATCGCGTTCGGGTCGGTTTTATCGGCGTGGGATCACGCGGGCACACCCTGATGCTGAATGTCCAGGATTTTCAGGATCGCATGAATGTGGATATCGTTGCGGTCTGTGACAACTGGCCGGAGCACAAGGAGCGGGCCGAGCGGCTTACCAATGGCAAAGCCGAGTCGTTCCTGGATTACCGCGAGATGTTGGAGAAGGTTCCGATGGATGCGGTAATCATTGCCACCCCGTTGCATGAGCATGCGCAGATGACCATCGACGCCCTGAATTTGGGCATTCATGTGTTTGTTGAGAAAGCGATGGCGCGTACCCTGGACGACACCCGGGCCATGTACGATGCCTATATCGAATCGGGCAAGGTGATGCTGGTCGGTCACCAGCGCCTGTTTAGCCCGGTCTATCTGAAGTCCATGGATATGATTCACAACGGACATCTGGGCTCCATCACCATGATGCGCGGGTGGTGGACGCGCAACCGGGAGTGGGTGTTTTACGATGTGCCGGGGGGCCGGGGAAGCGAGCTGGACCGCAGGCGGAACTGGCGGCTTTACTGGGATTATTCGGCCGGACAAATTACCGAGCTGGGTTCGCATCACTTTCAGATAGCCAACTGGGTCTTGGGCGCCGAGCCGTTGTCAGTGACGGGAAGCGGGAGCCTGAATTTCTTCAAGGACGGCAGAGAGGTGCATGATAACTTCTCATTGGTGTTCAAATACCCCGGCGGAATTCATTTTTCCTATGATGTACTGCAGAGCAACATGCACAATGGAATGGGATTTCAGGTTCTGGGCAACACCGGAACCATGGAGCTGGAAGCAAACAGGATGTTTGAGGAGGATCCGCCAAAGCCGCCTGCCATCCGCACCATGCTCCACAACATTGAATCGAGCATTTTCGATACGGTTCCTATAGGCGGGGCGACCTGGGTTCCTGACGAAGCGGTTACCTATGGAGGAGAATACATATCAGGGGATTACGAGCTCAATGAGACCCAGCTGTACCTGGAAGGCTTCGTGGAATTTGTGCGCAAGGGCCAGGCCCCGCGCAAGCTGACCGACGAGGGCTATAACGCCTCGACCTGGTCACTGGTAGCCGAGCAGGCCTCGCGCACCGGAGGGATGCAGACTCTCCCTGAAAAATATAAAATCAAAAATTATTCTATTTGAGGCCCGGCGGGGGGGGGGACCGGAGTCAGGCAGTTTCTGGGTCTAATTGTAATTCGGAATCTGGCTCTGGAACCTGATCGCAATCTGAATCTGGCTGTTCATACGGCTTTGGGTGTTGATGCTGATCTGGATGTGAATCTGTATTTGGCTGTACGGACAGAGGGTTTAGCTCTGGATGGGTCATGTAACCATAAATATTAAATTGAAATAGACAGATGAAAGATATTGTAGTAAAGGCAAGTGTAATCAAGCGGGAGTTGATACTCCTGGGGGTGTTGTTTTTTGTGGCTTTTCTGATGAATGGACTTGCGATTGTGGTGCACCAGGGGCAGTGGTCAGAGTTGCTGTCGCAGTTGCATGTGGTTGTGCTGCTGACCCTCTTTCTGTATCTCCTGGTTTTGTTGATGCGGCTTATTTTTTGGGGTATAAGATCGGCTTGGAATGCTGCCATGAATAACAGAAACAATTCCGCTGCGTGATCTAATGTTATTTGACCAATCTGACTCCAAGAGTGTTCAATGCCTCTGGATTATGGTTGAATCAAGCACAGGAGTTCATACGACCTCATTTTTTTAGTAAATATATTTTATAAAAGGGATGGTACAGTAAAAAAATGAATTTATTAAAACGATTATTCACAATTGCGGCACTGTTTGGGTTTCTTATTCAACCATATTCAATTAACCAATTGACATCAGCTAAAGATCTGCCAGTAGTACGGGAGAACTTCCAAAAAACAATCAATGGCAAGCAAACCGATCTGTATGTTTTGGAAAACAGTAACGGGATGAAAGTTGCCATCACGAATTATGGTGGACGTATTGTAAGCTGGCTCGCTCCTGACAGGGATGGAAATCGAAACCACTGAGCCTGGCATCCAATTCTACGGGGCAACTTTCTTGACGGCTCCGATATCGGGAAAAGCGGGCAGCCACACGAGTTTCGATATGGTTTCTGTCTGGAACCGCAGCACTTTCCCGATGCACCGAATCACTCACACTTTCTATCCACACGGCTTGATCCGGGTACTTTCTTTCACAGCACGTCCATTTATCGATTGCGAATCGATTGAATTGAGCAAGCGTGAACACAGAAGCTGTCGCGGGTTGGTAAGTTATACCCGGACTAAGATAATTGTAGTGTAGTTTTAAATTTGAGACGTCATTATATAAAAGGATATTGCAAAAGCAATCGCCTGATTTAAAATTCATTGAAATTCCGCTGCATCAGGATGATATTTTCGGTTATTGGTTCTGGTCATCCTTCACATAACACCCTGAACTTTTAGTGCAGGATGTGTTTAGTTTGAAATGTAGTCGGATGATGGAGATAAAAAATGTAGTCATTGAGCAGTGAATTCAATTATGAGAATATAAAGTTCAAATAAATTAATGGAGAATAAAACAGTCAGGATTTATATGATTTTTCTCCTTTTGCTTGTAATGGCAGGTGGTCTTGCCTGTGCTCCTTCTTCTGGCACTCAGATGGAAGATACAGATGGTAAATCGGCCTCGGATGAGCCCCTGCCTGTTGTCACAGGTTATGGCGAGGGATTATTTGAAATAGGAAATCTGATCTATTGGGATGATTTTAAACACTTGAATCACTGGGATTTTCAAATTCAGGAATCGGACCACAGAACGGAGCCCCGGATTAGTGTGAAAGACGGAAAAATGAGTGTGCTGATGCCTGCTCGTGGAGCAACAATCTGGTTTCGCCATAAAATTGAAGGTCCGGTTGCCATTGTATACAAAGTAAAAGCTCCGACAACTCATCAACATATTGATGGAGTAGTTCCGCGGGATATCAACAATTTCTGGCACGCATCAAATCCGGGAAAACCCTGGGGTCTTTTTAATTACATGAAATACTCAGGAGCATTTTCGTCGTATCATAAGCAACACGGGTACTACGCAAGCACTGGAGGAAGGGATAATACCACCACTCGTTTTCGCAGATATCCGAGGCAGACCTCCGACGGTGAACCGGTTGATCACATTTCGCTTAACTATAGAGACGGCGACGATGACTATCTGATCAATCCGGATCAAATCCACACCATACAGGTGGTAGCATTCGAGGATGTCATACAATATATTGTGGATGGTCGTGTTACTTACGAAATTCGGGAAGGAGATAATGTAGCGCTTGAACTTGCCGGAGGTGGAGAGCGGGAAGTGATATATACCAGAGAACGCTTTCCGGTATATACAGAAGGGTGGTTCGGCTTCAGAATGGTCCGAACCCATCACATATTTTCCGATTTCAGGGTCTATCGCCTCAATCCTGTGGAATAGAAGAAATGCCGGATATTTAATCGAGGAGTACATACCGGGAAATGTGCAATTGTAACCGACGGTAGTTGACGAAAATTTATCGAACGTACATCAACACTGGCAGTTTCGAAGGAATTTACCTCTGCGATGCCATGGTTTTTTACAAGCCGACAGCACTCATCCCGAGAACGCCGGCAGGTGTTATCTTACCGATATGGCAGGCATGCGTGAAACTAATCCGGTTCCCCCAATTCTTTCAGAAAGCGGCGCAGGACATACTGCAGAATTCCGCCGTTTTGATAGTAGGCGATCTCCACCTCGGAATTAAGCTGGGCGATTGCTGAGAACGTAATTTCGCTGCCGTCACTTTTTCGGGCAACTACTTCAAGTTCTTTGTTGGGGGAGAGTCCCCCGGCAATGCCGCTTATGGTAAATGTCTCGTCGCCTTTCAGGCCAAGGCTTTCCCGCGATTCGCCGGGTTGGAAACGCATTGGCAGCACGCCCATTCCTACCAGGTTACTCCGGTGGATGCGTTCGAAACTCTCGGCAATAACTGCTTTGACACCAAGCAGGTTGGTACCTTTGGCAGCCCAGTCGCGCGAAGATCCGCTTCCATACTCTTTTCCTCCGAGTACAACCAGCGGTGTTCCCTCTTTGGCATATGTGACCGAGGCATCATACACCGACATTTCCTCACCTGTGGGATGATGAATGGTCCAGCCGCCGTCCCGGTCCACCAGTTGATTCTTGATCCGGACATTGGCAAATGTTCCGCGGATCATCACTTCATGGTTTCCGCGCCGGGATCCGTATGAGTTGAATTCCGCCGGCTTGACCCCTTTGCTGATCAGATACTGTCCGGCAGGGGTTTCCTCACCGATTTTTCCGGCGGGTGATATGTGGTCGGTGGTTATGGAGTCGCCCAGAACGAGCAGGGTGTGAGCATCCCTGATATCCTCAAGAGCTCCCGGTGTTTCCGAAATATCCTGGAAGAAGGGCGCTTCCTTGATGTAGGTGGACTGGTCATCCCAGTCGTACACCTGTCCGGTCGGTGCATCAAGCGCTTTCCAGACATCATCCCCTTCAAACAGATTGGCATAATTGTTTTTGAAATCTTCCGGCTCAATGAC
>SLLW01000243.1 GCA_007133875.1 Balneolales bacterium
AGATGGTGATGTTAACTCCATCCAGATTGCCGGAGAAGCCGTTTCTGTGATAGAGGGCAATATCCGTTTGCGGGGCCAGTCCGCCGACAGTTTTTAAAACTGGCGATTTTACAAAACATATCAGCTCATAGCCGTCACCGTTATGCGGATAGCACCGGAACTTAAAGAACGATGGGATTTTTACGAATCTGTAAAAAAACCGGGATTGATGGAAGCCTTTGCGATCCGGATCACAGATATCGGGGCCGGACTCGTCAAAGCGCGCATGCCTGTTACTGAAAGCGTCAAGCAGCCCTTTGGCTTACTCCATGGCGGTGCCTCCGTTGCATTGGCGGAGTCTCTGGCCTCCTTGGGCAGCTGGATGCTGATCGATCCCGAAACCCAGCGTGCAGCAGGGCTCGAGATCAATGCAAATCATCTGCGTCCGGTATCGGAGGGTACCGTATATGCGGAAGCCGCCATCGTTCACGAGGGGCGCCGCACTCATGTCTGGCAAATCACAATCACTGATGAGAAAAGCCGGCCGGTCTGTATCAGCCGTTGCACAGTAAGTATTATATCCTGACTCCTGTCACTCCTTCGTACGATAGGCATTCGTCATCCCTTTTGAGAGTGAATCAAATACCGAATACATGACCGGAACGATCACCAGGGTCAAAAAAGTTGCAAACATCAGGCCGCTGATGATAGTGATGCCCATGGGCCCCCAAAACTGCGTGCTTTCGGTACCGAATTGAATGGCCGGATCCAGATCAGTCATAAGACCGATGTAATCTATATCAATACCGAACGTAAGCGGAACCAGGCCCAGAATTGTGGTCGTGGCCGTAAGCAGAACGGGACGAATACGAATGGAACCGGCTTCAATAATGGCATCCATTCGCGACCGCCCTTTATCTATTAATTGCTGAATATATTCAACAAGCACGATGTTGTTGATACAGACAATCCCTGCCAGACTAATAATACCGACAAATACCATTACGCTGAATTCCGTACGGGTTATAATCATGCCCAGGAAAACACCGATCAGGCTGAGGCCGACGGCAATCATAATGATGAAAGGGATAATCAGACTGTTAAACTTGGCCAGAAGAACCATGAAGATCAGGGCAAAACTGATCATCAATGCGGTAGCCAGAAATCCAAAACTTTCATCCTGATCCTCACTCTCACCGGTGTATTTCATGGTATATCCTGCAGGCAATTCCGAACGGTAATCGGCCAGAAGCTCCTGGACTTCCGCCAGCACCATCGTACCACTGTAACCCGGGCCTGCTTCCGCCTCAACAATAGCGGTTCGCTGCATATCAAGCCGTGTAATACTGCCGGGTCCGGTTCCCTCATAAAATTCAGCCACCGATACAAGTGGTATCTGCATGCCCGCCTGGTTGATTGTGAGGTCATACAGATTATCCAGATCGCGGCGATCATCTTCCCGTAGACGCACCACAATATCATACTCATCATCACCATCGCGATAGGTACTGGCCTCCAGTCCGTTGATTGCAATCCGCACTGTCTGTGCAATATCAGAGAGCGACAATCCATATTTGCGGGCCTGTTCATGATCTATCCGGATGTTGTATTCCGGAACTCCGCCACTGATATTATCACGCACATCCACCAGGCCGGGAATAGCCCCGCTGAATTCCGCATCCTGAAGCATCTGCCTAACCTCCAGGGTGTAGCGTTCAACCTGGTCAAAATCGTCACCGGAAATTTCAATGTTAACCGGTGAACCGGTAGGCGGCCCCATCTCCTGGCCTTCAACCTGAATACGTGTATCCGGAATCCCCCGAACAATATCCCGTATTTTAGCCATCGAAATACTACTCGACTCTTTCCGATCGGCAAAATCCACCAGATTTATGGATATACGTGCCCGCTCGGGACTTGGTACACCGGCACCAAAACCTCCGGTAGCTGCAATACCGACATTCACCTGGATATTCTCCACACTGGCCCTTGTCTCAGGATTCTCTTCCAGCAGCTGATCCAGGCGGGTTTGAATCTCCCTGACCATCTCGTCGCTTGCGTCGATATTCATCCCCAGGGGGCCTTCAATATTGATATCTATACGGTTTGGATCGGTATCAGGAAAGAAGGAAACCCCGGTCGGAGAAATCCACAATACCAGGAAAACCCCGAACATGGCACCAAAAGAGGTATTTAACAAACGGGCCCGGTTATCTGTCAGAATAAGCGGCGTTTTCCGGGTGCGGAAGGACCCTAACAGCCCGACAACAATTGCCATCAGCGGAATAGCCATAACCGCCAGTATAACGGAAAGGGTCACCTCGGCATTCATCAGGGAGAACCCGAATAGCGTAAGTGCAAAGACAACAGCGACCACCGCCCCGACCTTCACACTGCGCATTCCACCTATAAAAATTGATTCGATGGAGTGGATGATGACACCAATGGCACCAATAACCAAAGCGATTCCCCCGATTACCAATACCGGAAGGGCTGCCTGACCGAGAAACAGATATAGTGCACCACCTGTCACCAGTAACAGGAATCCAACGGTGAATACTGTCAGGCTGAACATGTTTCTCCAATGTGCACCCCGCACATTATAGTTTCGCTGAAGCATCCAGGCGAGAAATGATTTGTAACTTTCAATAAAAGCAGGCATGATCTTTTCTATAAAGATCGTGCTGAGTGGTTTCACAATTAATTTGTAGGTAATCACAAAAAAAGCAGTCAACAGGGCCAATACAACCAGTGTGATGGGATTACTCAACCCAATAACCGCTGCAATGATAATAACACCAGCCCAGATGGTCACTTTGGTAAGACGATTTTTCTTACGACTTTTTTCGGAGTCCAGTTTCACAACAAACCCGGTCAGGGCCGGATAGATAACTAGTGCGATGAAAAGGGAACACAGAAGCAGGATGATCAGGGTCAACGGCAAATACCCCATAAACTTTCCGATAATACCGGGCCAGAAAAGCAAGGGCAGAAATGCCGCTACAAGTGTGGCCGTGGATGCAAGCAGCGCGTACCCCACCTCGGTAGCGCCCAGCCGGGCAGATTCAAATTTCTCATACCCCAGCTCGCGAAACCGGTATATATTTTCTACAATCACGACCGAATTATCAACAAGCAGGCCAAGTGCTATAATCAAACTGAACAGGATCACAAAATTGATTGTCATCCCCATGACGGTCATCACCAGAAAACCGACAAAAATAGCGAGTGGTACGGCCGTTCCCACCAGGAGTGCATTCCGGATACCCAAAAAGAAGACCAGAACCAGGATAACAAACAGCATCCCGCTAATGATACTGTTCTCGAGGTCACTGATCATGCTCTCAATTTCGTCACTCATATCATTGGTCATAATGATCTGAGTTCCGGCAGGAAAATTGAAATCAGCAAGCACGCGCTCAACATCTCTGGAGATATCCAGGATATTGGATCCGGAGCGCTGCTTGATGTCCAGGCTGACAACCTGATTCTCAATAATTTCATCTTCCGCGATGGGAACCAGGTCTCCATTATTTTCATCAATCATGAAAGCGGTCAGCCGGGCATAACTTTCGCGATCTTTGATACCGAAAACGACTTCGGCCAAATCGCGCATGTAAACCATTCCAAGTGGCTGGGGCTGATCATTTTCACCACCAACTGCCGGAGGTGCGAAAACCACCAGGTCACTGATTTCATCAGGATCCTGAAACTCCCCGGTCGTTCGCAGGAGATAAGAAAACCGATCTACATCGATATTTCCACCCGGGATGGTAATATTTTGTCCCTGTATCGCACCGATTATTTGTTGAAATGAGATATTGTATCCTTTTAGCATGCTCAGATCAACATTGACCTGCACTTCACGTTCCAGCCCGCCAATTACATCCACTTCCCGGATACCCGCAATAGCTTCCAGTTCATCCTCCAGCCGTTCCGCAATTTGGGTCAGTTGTGCCAGCGAATAATCGGCAGCCAGGTTCAATGTCATGATGGGAAAATCATCAATACTAAATTCCGTGATGATGGGGTCTTCGGCATCGGATGGCAATTCGGACCGGGCCATATCCACCTGTTCACGTACTCTCTGACTTGCTTCAATATTCGGCACCTCCAGATCAAACTCCACCATGATACTGCTGAACCCCTCGAAGGTGGTAGATCGGATTTCACTAACCCCTTCAATTCCCTGCAGTTCCCGCTCAAGTGGCTGAGTTACCAGAGATTCCATATCAGCCGGGCCGATACCCGGATATATGGTACTGATGATAAACAGAGGGATGTCGATGGATGGAGCTGACTCTTTCGGAATCGAAATGTAGGAGTACAGGCCGGCTACAACAAGAATTCCGGCCAATACTACGATCAGCGTCCGGTTTTTTATAGCTTGTTCAATTACTTTCATGTGTTTAAAAAATTAGATTAAGCGGACACATGCAATTCCATGACCGGTTTCAATCATGCGCCTGTGTGTCCCGGCGCCAGCCCGGTCATGTTCATTTCATGGAATAAATACAATAAAGTGCTCAAGTTGGGTCGGGATCGGTTGTGTTACGTTTGATCTATTCGAATGACGATTCACAGCTGACCGTTCTGGTTATTGATAGGCATCGTAACTGCGCCGGTTCCGGATGCGAACTCCGTCACCATCACTCAAGTTGGTCTGTCCTATGACAACGACCTCCTCATCGGGTTCCAGCCCTTCTTCAATGACGATAAGGGATCCTGATGAGACTCCGGTACGCACACGGCGGGAAACCGCAATCTTCTGATCCCCATCCTGCTGAATCACATAGATCTGCACCCCATCTTCATCACGGATCAGGGCCGTTCGCGGAACGACCAGCGCATCATCCCACACATTTCTGATGATTCCCAGATTTACGGTCATTTCGGGTTTCAACAGGCCATGAGCATTTTCCATGACTACCTCAATTGGAAACGTGCGGGTTTCCGGGATGATCATGCTGCCGGCATAATGAATACTGCTTTCCAGTTCCTCTCCGCTGTATGACCTGAGCAGTACCGTTACCGGTGCTCCTTCCCTGATATCATTGATATAACGCTCCGGTACTCCGGCATTAATGCGGACTCTTTCGGTATTCACAAGTCGGAGAACCGGCATACCGGGGCTCACCAATTCACCGGAAGATACCCGGCGTTCCTCTACCCGGCCCCGGAATGGAGCTTCAATCCGAGAATCACTCAACTGTTTTTGAGCCTGATCAAGTTGCGACCGGGCCTGGTCACGTTGACTCCGTGCCTGGTTGTATTCCAGGGTACTGATGATGGAGTCTCTGAGTAACGGTTCCTGGCGCTGAAGGGCATCTTCCGCCAACTCATAATTGGCCCTCG
>SLLW01000343.1 GCA_007133875.1 Balneolales bacterium
GCTTTTTGAGTGAGAATGGTGATGGTTTTTTCACCTACTCCCCGTGCCGGCTCATTAATAACACGAAGAAGCGATTCGTTATCATTCGGGTTCACCAGCATCCGGAGATAGGCGGTCACATCTTTGATCTCCTTTCGTTGATAGAATGAAATGCCGCCAACCAGCTGATAGGGGATTCCCTTACGCCGGAACGCATCTTCCAGTACACGGCTTTGGTAATTGGTGCGATAGAGCACGGCAAAATCACGGAAACTCATGTGGTTCCGCATCTTCATGGATTCGATCGATCGTACAATTCGGTTTGCTTCATCCCGCTCATCATAATTTTCGATGACGGTTACGATATCGCCCTGATCATTGTTCGTCCACAGGGTCTTTTCCAGCCGGGAACTGTTGTTTTTGATGATCGAATCGGCACATTTCAGAATGGCTTTTGTAGAACGGTAGTTTTGCTCGAGTGGTATTTGGGTGGCATCGGGGTAATCTTCCCTGAAGTTCAGGATATTTCCGATATCGGCACCCCGAAACGAGTAGATGCTCTGGGCATCATCACCGACCACACAGATATTCTCATGTCCGGCAGCAAGCAGTTTGGTTGCACGGTACTGCGCATGGTTGGTATCCTGGTACTCATCAATAAGGATATAGCGGAAATGCTCCTGATACTTTTGAAGGATCTCCGGGTGTCGTTCGAACAATTCAATCGGTTTGATGAGCAGGTCATCAAAATCCATGGCATTGTTTTGTTTGCATCGCTGGATATATCGCTCATAGACCTGCGCCGCGATATCTTCCATCGAACTTTGCACGAACTTGTCACGGAATACTTCAGCGGATATTAACTGATTCTTGGCGCCACTGATGATGAAGCGGATCGCCTGGGGTTTCACTTCCCGCGTATTGAATCCGAGTTCCGTGAGAATGGCTTTTATGACCCGGTCGCTGTCCACACTGTCATAAATACTGAAATCGCGCGTATAACCGAGTGTTTCCGCTTCAATGCGCAGTATCCGTGAGAAAATCGAATGGAAAGTCCCCATCCACAGCCGGTTGGCTTGTTCGCCGATCAGATCGACAATACGCTCCTGCATCTCCCGGGCAGCTTTATTGGTAAAGGTGAGTGCGAGTATCTGATTGGGCCAGGCTTTCTTCTGATACAACAGATTGGCGATCCGGTAAGTGAGTACCCGGGTTTTGCCGCTTCCGGCTCCGGCTATAATAAGCAGAGGGCCATCCGTGTGGAGCACCGCTTTTTTCTGCCGCTCGTTTACATTCTGGAGAAACGGGGGGATGGACGGACGTGGTTCCTGCTGATCGTCATTTTCCAATACAAAAGTCGGCATACTACGAATTTAAAACGGGTTACTCCGGATGGACCGGGTATGGTGACAATTCAGTAACTATATCATAACACGTAAAATACGTTACATTATGTAAGAGAATTTCTACTATTCCAGATCAGCCAGGATGGTCTGCATTTTTTCCAGGTTCAGGCGGGCATCCCTCTGTTTGTTACGTTCGTTCTGCACGACCTGCTCCGGGGCATTATCAACAAACTTGCTGTTTGCCAGCTTTTTTTCCACCGAACCCAGGAACGTTTCAAGCCGGGTGATCTCCTTATGCACCCGTTCTTTCTCCTTTTCAAAATCGATAAGGCCGGAGAGCGGTACAAAGAGCTGGTGTCCGTTTATCACATCAGATGCGCTGGCTTTGGGCCGTTCGGCCTGGGTATCAACGGTAAATTCACCAAGCCGGAGCATTTTTTCAAATACCGAACGGTGCTGCAGAAGGTTATCTTGCGTTTCAGCATCGGCAGGTTTGATTATAATCGATACATCCAGATTGTCCGGAACATTCATTTCGGCGCGGATATTCCGGACCGATGATATCATCTGCTGCATGGTTACGAACAGCTTCTCGGAATTCTTGTCGACGAGTTCGCTCCTGAACTCCGGCCATTCACTTACAATTATTGCTTCATCAGCCGTACGATTGCGAAGGCGCTGCCAGATCTCTTCGGTGATAAATGGCATGAACGGATGAAGCAGCTTCAGCAACATTTCGAAGAGGATCACCGCACGTTCAGCGGTGGCCGTTGGCATGGATGTGCCATACTCCGGTTTGATCAGTTCGAGATACCAGTCGCAATAATCATCCCAGACCAGCGCGTAAATTTTCAGCAGGGCTTCATTGAGACGGTAGCGGGAGAGGTCTTCTTCAACCGCTTCGATGGTCTGGTGCACCCGGGATATCATCCACTGGTCGTGCAGCTGCAACGCACCGGATGATGGATCATCGCCGGTTCTGTTACTATCGATTTTTGACTCGCTGCCGGGAACCACATCACTCCGCTCACACCGGTACTCGGCTTTGGGATCAAGATGGAGATTCAGAAACCGGAATGCATTCCACAATTTATTGGCAAAATTCCGGCCCATTTCAAATTTTGACGGATCGAGTTTGATATCCTGGCCCTGGGCGCAAAGGATGATCAGGCAATAACGAACCGCATCCGCTCCATACTGGTCGATCATTTCCAGCGGATCAATTCCATTATTGAGGCTTTTGCTCATTTTCCGGCCCTGTTTGTCCTTGACGATGCCGGTCATGAAAACATCATGGAAAGGCGCCTTGCCGGTAAAATGGAGTCCGCCCATAAGCATCCGGCTTACCCAGAAAAAGAGGATGTCATACCCGGAGACCAGAAGCGATGTCGGGTAGAAATATTCGTAGGATTTGGTTTTCTCAGGCCAGCCAAGTGTGGAAAAGGGCCAGAGCCAGGAGGAGAACCAGGTATCGAGCACATCGGGGTCCTGCACCATTCCAACTTCGGGTTGGTCGATGCTGACGACGTAGTCACGTTTGTGGTCGATGGATCCGTCATCGCGGGTATAATACCAGACCGGAATGCGGTGCCCCCACCAGAGCTGCCGGGAAATCACCCAATCACGAATGTTCTCCATCCACCGGAAAAATTCATTCTCCCATCGGGACGGGAAGAAACGGAACTCGCCGTTTTTACTTGCCTGCATCGCTTTGTCAGCAAGGGGCTGCATCTTCACAAACCACTGGTCGGAGAGCAGGGGCTCGATGATCGCTTTGCTGCGGCTGGATATCCCGATCTGATTGACATAATCCTCCACCTTCACCAGCAGCCCATCCGCCTCAAGATCTGTAACAATCTGCTCCCGTGCATCAAAACGGTCCATGCCGGCATACTTGCCGGAGTCTTCATTCAATGTGCCGTCTTTGTTGATGATGTTGATTGCGGGGAGTGAATGGCGCTGCCCGATCTCAAAATCATTTTCGTCGTGGGCGGGAGTAACTTTCAGCGCTCCGGATCCGTAATCCATTTTGACATATTCGTCGGCGATGATGGGCACGGTTCGACCGGTAGTGGGAATATATACCTCTCCGCCAACCAGTTCCCGATAGCGTTCATCCTCCGGGTGGACACTCACGGCGGTATCTGCCGGGATGGTTTCGGGCCGTGTTGTGGCAATGGTGATATGAGTGATGCCCGACCGTTCGGCGGTTTTTTCTTCCAGCGGGTAGGAGATGTGCCACATATGGCCTTTGCGTTCAACATGCTCCACCTCCTCGTCCGAGATGGCGGTCATATCCACCGGACACCAGTTGACCAGATAATTTCCCTTGTAGATGAGGCCTTCGTTGTGAAGACGGATAAACGTCTCCTGAACTGCCCTGGAGAGTCCTTCATCCATGGTAAACCGTTCGCGGCTCCAGTCGCAGCTAACGCCCAGCTTGCTGTATTGGCGGGTGATGATCTCCCCGTATTTTTCTTTCCACTCCCAGACCTTTTGAACAAAAGCTTCCCGGCCGATGTCGTGTCGGTTCTTCTTCTCGTTCTTTTTCAGATCCTTTTCAACAACGTTCTGTGTAGCAATACCGGCGTGATCGGTACCCGGCAACCAGAGGGCCTCATAACCTTGCATTCGCTTCAGGCGGGTTATGGTATCCTGGACCGCTCCCTGGAGTGCGTGTCCCATATGCAGGGCGCCTGTAACATTCGGCGGGGGCATCATAATGGTAAACGGCTCCTTGCCGGACTCCTCACTCGCTTCAAACATCCGGTTCTGCATCCAGTACGCATACCACCGGTCTTCGATGGCTTTGGGATCATACTGCTTGGGTACTTCGTTCTCTTTGGTGATACCGTTGGACATGTTACCTCTGATGGCTAAAATCGGATTTACAGATTACACTTTCCTGCGAAGCAATACGCCGAAATGTCCGTCGCATTTATGGATATGGGGGAGTGTCTGATAGGATTTCCCATCCTTGGCAAGGACCTCCTCCGGCAAGTAATCTTCAAGATTTTCCAGTTCGAAATTGTCGTACACTTCAAGGAAATGGGTGATGCGTTCCATGTTTTCTTCCGGCTCGATGGAACACGTCGTGTAGACCAACCGTCCGCCACGCTTAACCATATTTGCTGCTGCATCAAGAAGTTCATCCTGCTGATCTGCGAACTCTTTTAAGTCTTCTTCCGAACGGCGCCATCGCAGGTCAGCTCGTTTGGCCAGCACTCCGGTACCGGAGCAGGGGGCGTCGAGCAGTACGGCATCAACCAGTTTAAAGCGCTCCTGAATGATGTCGGCACGCTGGACTTTTACAATTTCAGCACCGTAGTGGCTGACATTCTCGGCAATGGATCCGATCCGGTCGGCATCGATATCGACAGCCAGAATACTGCCCTGGTTTTGCATCAGGTCACACATGGCAATCGTTTTGGTACCGGGTGCGGCACAAAGGTCATAGACATTTTCCCCGGGCTGCGGATCCAGAATCGTGGGAGCGAAACCTGCGGCGATATCCTGAACCTGGCAAAAACCTTTCTGGAACCACCCTTTCGAACGGAGTTTGCTCAGTGCCTCCACCTTGTAGTAGCTGGGGAGCCAATCGCTCTCTTCGAACGCGATGCCGGCTTTGGTTAACCTGAGTTTAAAATTATTGTCATTGGTTTTGATGCCGTTCATTCTCAGATAATAGGAGGGGCGCTGATTGTTGTACTGCATCAGCTGAAAGGCTTCGCGTTCTCCGAAACGGTCTACCCACCGTTTAACCAGCCATTCGGGGTGGGAAAAAGTGGTGGCAATCAATTTGGTCCGATCCTTGAAGTCAGGTTTTGGAAGTTGGGGCATTTCCCGCTGGACCCGGCGAAGGATGGCGTTGATCAGATCGCCACTGCGTGATCCGGCAATCGACTTGGTCAGTTCCACTGCTTCATTAATAGCGGCATAATCCGGTGTGCTGTCCATGAAAAGAAGATCATAGAGCCCTACACGCAGGA
>SLLW01000138.1 GCA_007133875.1 Balneolales bacterium
GAATGGTATCCATGGCAAGTCCGGGCAGTATCCGGATTTCGGTTTCCCCTCCCTCCTCACGATACCGTTCAAAAAAACGCCGGGCGATGCCGGCATACTTTTCATTGGATTCACAGGTTCGTATGATGCCGCCGGCAGGAAGGGCCAATGCCATCTGCAGCGTGGCATATCCGGTAAATGTGCCTACTTCCAGCACATTCCGGGCACCGCTGATGCCGACCAGTAACCGCAACAGTGATCCGACAAGCGGTCCGCTGAGCATCGTGTCGTAGGCCAGCTCCCGGGTAGTGGTTTCCCGGACATCCCGCAGTAATGGTGTTTCAGGCTTGGTGATGAGACGGGCATACGTTTCGGCTTCGGAGATTGAAAACATACCATGGACGGTTTTAAGGCAGCACAATATCGTTGATCCGGTCGGATATCGTCATGCCGGAGCGTATTTCCGGGATTCGCAGCAGATGTTTGCCCCCCGGCGGGTTTTCCCCATCAACAGAATCAAAAGTGCGGGTTAAAAAAGCTGTAAGCGGAACCTCTCCGGAGATCAGTGTTTGTCCAAAAGTGACAATCGGGTCTAAATCGCGTCGCATGCGATAGCGAATAACAAAAACTCCGGTACGTATTCTCCGGGCTTCGAGGCCCGCCGGACTCAGCAGGTCATCCAGCAGCAGCCGGAGCAGTTCCCCTTCAAATGTGCCGGATACTTCAACCCCTTCGGTGATGGCCGGATCAAAAATCATGTCGGCTCCGGACCTTTCCGATATCACATAAAGTGCCTGGGAGAGCGATTCATTCCGGAACTCGAACTGGTATCGGGAGTTACCTGGTGTATCCGACGGGGCTGCCTGCAAAATTGGTGGCAAGATAGAAATGACGAGCACCACCGGTAGAATCAGCCGACCAGTAAGATGTAATACCGATGGTATGGTGATTTTACGAATCATCACCATAAATATATGGAAAAGATCAGTAATCAAATACCCTATTCTCAGTAGAGCACGATACGGTCATCGGACCAATCGTACCGGCACTCGATCAGGTGACAGATCGATTCGATGATAGATTCGACATTATCCGGCGATGGCAGGTAGAGGGATATCCGGCGGGCGGCCAGGGACTCGTTTTCGATCTCGATTTCGGTGAGAAAACGGCGTTCCAGTTCGGTTGCGACCTGCTTGATGGATGATGCGGAGAAGAAAAATCCTTGCTCCCGCCATGCCAGAGCCCGAAGGGTATCCACTTCGCTGGGTGGTGTTGGCCGGACCGTTGTTTGATCGATCTGACTCCATTGGCCCGGCTGCAGAAATACCGAATCGTCCGGCTCAAATGCCGATGTAAGGCTGACGGACCCGTTGACAAGGGTCAGTTCGGTCCGGGCATCGGGATCAGTGGACCATGAGCGAAGGTTGAATCGTGTTCCATACACCCGGACTTTTGCATTGTAGGTTTCCACGACAAAGGGTTCATCGGATTCGGGTATGGTAAAATAGGCCTCTCCTTCCAGGCGAAGTGAGCGGTGGGAATTGGAACCGGCACGCGTCCAGGTGACACTGGATCCGCTGTTAAGTTCGACCCGGGAGCCGTCGTGCCACTCGTGTGTGAGATATTGGCCACGTGGTGCTTCCACCGTAACCGGCACAAAATAGTACCATCCGGCAAAAACGGCCAGGAACAAAGCTGCAGCTGCTGCGACCGCAAAATAGAGCCGATGGATGCGGGCTCTCTGCTTTTTTGCGGAGCCTGTGGGGGCACCAGCACTTGTCTTGCCGGTTGCTGCCCGGCCGGCCTGGTCCTTGCCCGTGTCCATTGATCCGCCCTTTTCCGTGTCCGTCAATCGGTGCTGCAGGCGCAGCCATTCCGCTTCCAGCGCCTCCTTATCCAGGGCCGCTGACCGGCGCGTGTCACCTGCCTTCTGCCACAGTCGGGCCACCTCTTCCCGCTCATTCTCGGGAAATGCATCAAGTATGGTGTTATCCGGTAAATTTCGTTTCATTATGATTTATGTAATTAAAATATCTGCTATGCGGTCAAGAGGTACAGCTATAAATCGCAATAATTATGTCAATACGATGCGGTAGTTTTGAGAACCGTCAGATCCGTTGCTATCAGGTTGTCTGTGAATTCCGCCATTGTTCAAGATGGTTTCGCAAGGTATGTAACGCACTCACGATATGGTTGTTTACTGTTCTTGGTGCACACTCCATAACAGCCGCGATTTCATGATGATCGAGTCCTTCAAAACGGCTCAATTCAAACGCTTCCCGCTGTCGGTCGGGCAGTGTTTCGATCCATTCATCCAGTTTCTGTTTCAATTCCGGCTCCTCATAATCATTTTCATCATCCGTTTCCGAATCGGCAACCGGCTGCTCCGATACCGGTAAATCATCAATCCGCGATGTTTTCTTTGCTCCGATCTGGTTAATACACCGATTGCGTGTCATCCTGTAGAGTAATGCTTTAAGCGATTTCTCGTCATCAAGCCTGTCACGGATATTCCAAAGATGCGCGTACACGTCCTGCAGGATATCGCGCGCAACCTCGCCATCCCTTACAAACGAATTCGCATAACCATATAGTGGATTGTAGGAATCCATAAACAGCTCTTGAAACGCCTTTTCGTCCGATTCCCGGATCTTCCGGGCCCAATCCTGATACGCCGTAAGGGCTCTCATTTGTATTGTACCATCTCGTTAAAAAAAGATTTTGTGTACAATACGAATTTTTTGTCTTTTATGAGATTCTGATTACATCGTATTCTGCTGATTTTTTTCAGTTTCTGAAAGAACGAATTCGTATATCAATAACTCTGTTCATATATGTTACAAGGGAAAATGGCAGAATGACCAGTACAATTAATTCCGCTTTTTTTACCGGTTTCTTTGTATGTTCACCGATGCTTAAAACCCTTTTTAGTGATAGAAATATGATCTGACAAGCGGATGTTATCCGTAATTCAAACCATGAGAACCATGAGCCGGCGAATCATACTTGCATCATCCAGCCCAAGGAGGCGAATCCTGTTGAAACAAATCGGGATGCATTTTGAAGTAATCCCGGCACAATTTGCGGAAACGGTGGATCCCGCAGCGGAACCGGGCGATACCGTCGAATCGCTGGCCCTTCAAAAAGCCGAGATCGTTGATAACCAGGAAAATCCCCGTTTGGCCCGGCCCGGAACCGGTCAATCCGAAAAGAAACGTGCCGAATCACAGGAATCACATCAGGAATCCGGGCGAACCGAACCATCCGCTGAACCGATACTGGTGATCGGTGCCGACACCATCGTGGTGCGGGACGGTGATATCCTTGGCAAACCAGCCGATTCGGCTGAAGCCAAACAGATGCTCCGCTCGCTCAGCGACAGAACACATCAGGTCTATACCGGTGTCGCCCTGATTCACTATGGAAAAAACACTCAGGTTCAGCGGCGTCTGTTCCACGAACGCACGGACGTCACTTTTGGCAACTTGTCTGATGATGAGATTTCTGCCTATGTAAAAGGCGGCAGTCCGATGGATAAAGCCGGAGCATATGGCATTCAGGACGATCTTGGCGCGCTGTTTGTAAAAAAAATTGACGGTGATTATTATAACGTCGTTGGTTTTCCCCTGTTTCGCTTTTACAAGGAGGTCAATAAGCTGGTGCCCGGACTCGTTACTCCTTTTCAACAAGTTGCCGGAAAGGAACTGTAACGACTCTGCAAGCGATGCCGGACCGCAACGATGTTGGACGGCACACATTACGGATCACCGGCAATGCTCCGATTCATTACACTGCGAAATCACCCCATTGATACCAGCAGCAGCAACCAGTTTAATCCAGTTTTCATGACATTCAACACCGTTTTTCCGGGCACTCAGCCGGCCATTGCCTGGCCGCGATCCAAAGTCAATGGCCCCGCACTTTTTCCGGACCAGCCCGGACTGCTGCCCCCCGCCTTGTTGAAATGGGCTGGTACCCTGCTGGTTCTGTTGTTTTGCACACTGCCCGTCCAGGCACAGGGCACCAATGATTACGCACTGGGAAATCAGTTGCTTCGCGATGGCGAGTTTGAGGAGGCTCTGGAAATTTTTGAACAGCTGATGGAGGAAAATCCCCGCTCCTTTGCTGTTTATGACCGGACAGTTCGTGCGTTGATCAGCCTCCAGCGTTTTGATGATGCCCTCGAAATCACATATCACCGGCTCGAAAATCACGCACGTGATATCAATACGATGGTCAAACTCGGGGAAATCTATCATATTGCCGGCGACCCGGAGGATGCTGCCCGGGCCTGGGACAATGTCCTTGATGAGCACTCCGGCAATCCGCACGCCTATCGCCGCATCGCGGAAACCATGAACGAAAGAAGGCTTTATGCAGATGCCATCGAAATTTACCGGCAGGCCCGTCAGGATTTCAGGGATGAACAGATGTATGCCTTTGAAATGGCGGGCAATTATCTGGCGACCCGGAATTTTGAAGCTGCCCTCGAAGAGTATCTCGACATACTCGGGGCAAACAATCAGGAAATGAACCGCATCCAGCGTCAGTTACTCAATTATGATGAGCGTGAACTCTACGATACAGCCATCCTGATGACGGAAGAGCGGATTGACGGCCTCACCCCCGGAAGCAAACGGGATATGAATTACCGGGACTTTCTAGTCTGGCTGAATATGGAACGAGGCCTGTACCGCCGTGCACTTTCCAACGCACGGACGATGGAGCAAAACAGCGGCAACGAGCAACACATGTTATTTCGGGTCGGACGACAGTTGCGCAGTCAGCAGCAATTTGAACTTGCAGAAGAGGCGTTTACCTACTACCTCAACCTGGAGCAGCACTCGCTGCAGGCCCGCAGTTATGAGGAGCTCTCCCGAACGTATCAGGATTGGGCCGGCCACCTGATAGATTCCAATACCGATTTTGGTGGCGCCGCCGATACGCTCTACCGTAAAGCTTTTGATACCGTGGATCGCCTCACCTCCCGGTATCCCCGGTATGACCGGATTATTCAGATCCTGCTCATCCAGGCCGAACTGGCACTCGACCATCTCAAAGAACCCGGCTCCGCAGAAACGTATCTGGAAAGAATGGAAGCCGCCGCCGAATCGGATAGTGACCAGGCATTGCTCTCCTATGTCGAGGGACGAATTTTGCTGTTCCGGTCAGATTTCTCCATGGCACGGGTCGCCTTTACACGGAGCAACCGGATGGCCGGAAATAGTGAAGTGGCTGAAAAAAGCCGGTATTACCTGGGGCTGGGAGATTTTTACAACGAAGATTTCACCTATTCCCGGCTACAGCTGCGCTCACTGGAGCGGCAAAACC
>SLLW01000324.1 GCA_007133875.1 Balneolales bacterium
AGTTCCAGCCGTTCGCGGTTCAGTTGAAGATTGATTTCGGAGTCGCGCAGCCGCCGGTTCAGATCCTGGTAGTCGTGCTCGGAAACCATATTCCGGGACCGGAGCTGTTCGATGCGGTGCATCTCGCGCTGCAGGTTCTCCACGGATATTTCGGCCCGTTCCACATTGCGTTTCGCCTCGGCCATCTCCAGAGGTGTGGGGTCAGGTCTGATCTCAAGCAGCGGATCGCCCTCAAAAACATAGTCACCGGCTTCAGCATAGACTTTGTTGACCACCCCGGAAATCTTGGATTTCACTTCGATCTCATTTCTCGGTTCCACCTGGCCGACTGCCAATGCATACTCCACCAAATTGCCCCGTTCCACCTTGAGCTCTATGCCGGAGGTTTCGCTTTGTTCTTTGCCTCCCGATGAGAGGACCCATGCCGCGGCCGACCCGGCAACGGCGATTATTATAATGATGATTGTAATGCGTTTCATAGGAAGTCAGGTAAATGGTTCAATAAATGAGAACTTGTACGGAAGCTCTTTCCGCCTGATCTGGTTTACGAAACTTCCATCCTTAAAGTTACCATGGATCCCAGCCTATTATCCTTGCATGGATATAAAACGGATACTTTCCTTACCCGCCGGTGAATATGCTTTTTATTTAAGGAACTGATATTTGGCCTGTTGATCTGAACTGCCGTAATACTGCTCCGAAAAAACCTTGAAATTTCGCACAAACAGGGTATTTGTTATAAAAACCCAACTTTTATTACTCGAGAAAAAGTGCAAGTTTCTGCAGATATCAATAAAAGAATGAGAAAAATATTTTTTGTATCCTGAGCGTCATTTTTCCGTATAGCCTCAGTTTTACACTCCATCAAACTTCAAACTCTTATGACTTTACAAAACAGAATGACCTGCTGTTGGATGATCCCGTTAATCTGGGTATGGCTACCCCTTCTGTCAGGCATGTCAACTACAGCCGATGCTCAAAGTATCGAAGCGGTCGAACAGAATGTCACCGAATTCACCCTGGAAAACGGCCTTCATGTGATTGTCATTGAACGGGATGTTGCGCCGGTAGCCAGTTTTGTGACACATGTCGGGGTGGGATCGGTAAATGAACAAGTGGGACAGACCGGCCTGACGCACGTTTTTGAGCATATGGCTTTCCAGGGGACCAAAACCATCGGCACCACAAACTGGAAAGAGGAACAGGTGGTTCTGGAAAAAATGGATGATGCGTATCGTGCCTGGTTGATGGAGTCCCGCAGCCCAAACCCTAATCAGGATAAACTGAACGAACTTTGGTCCGAATTCCAGGAGCTTGAGGAGCAAGCCGGCGAATATGTAGTCAACAATGAATTCAGCCAGATTGTCGAACTTGAGGGTGCCGTTGGACTGAATGCCTTCGTTTCGGCTGACGAGACCGCTTTCTTCTACAGTCTGCCCCAGAACAAAGCCGAACTCTGGTTCGCGCTGGAAGCCGACCGTTTTATAAATCCGGTAATGCGTGAGTTTTATACTGAAAAAAATGTCATTATGGAGGAACGGCGTGACCGGGTTGACAACTCGCCTTTCGGACGGCTGATGGAAGAGATGATCTCGACGGCATTCTCGGCTTTCCCCTATAAAAATCATCCCATCGGGTGGCCATCCGATATTGAAGCGGTCACCATCCGGGATGCCATGGCCTTTTACGAACGCCACTATGTTCCGTCCAACATGACCATCTCGGTAGCCGGCGATGTAGACCCCGAACAGATCCGGGAATATGCCGAGAAATACTTCGGGCCGATGCCGGCCGGCGAACAACCTCCCAAAGTGATGACCATTGAACCCGAACAGCGTGGCGAGCGCCGGTTTGTAATAGAGGAAGATTCACAACCTATACTCATGATCGGATATCACAGTGTGGATATGAACCACCCCGATGCTGTTGTACTGGATATACTCAGTGGTATCCTTTTTGATGGACGCACTTCACGAATCTACCGCCGCCTGGTAACAGAAGAGCAGAAAGCGCTGCAGATTGGCGGGTTCAACGGCTTTCCCGGCAGCTTGTATCCCGGATTATTTGTGATTTATGCGGTTCCCAACCAGGGAGTTGATCTCGCCGATATTGAAGATGCCGTATATGAAGAACTCGACCGGATTCGCAATGGTGATATTACCGATGAAGAGATTGAACGCGTCCGTACAAATGCCCGCGCATCGACCATTCGTGGGCTGGCCTCCAACCAGGGTATGGCACTGAATTTTGCGCAAGCCCGGACCCTTCGGGGGGACTGGAGGGCCATTTTCAACGATCTTGATGCCATGCAACAGGTTACAGCTGATGACCTGCAGCGCGTTACAGAGGCCTACTTCCGGAAACAGGTCAGAACCGTTGGCACGATTCAGACCCGGGATGAGACCACGGCTGCACGCTAACCGGACAAAACCTGGAAATGGTGGAACATCAAATAAATAATTCAGTTCTGGATTCCTTTGTTTTCAACGGGATTACCAGTCAACAGACACGATATAACGAAAAATCATGATGAGATCAGTAACCCTACTCACACTATTTCTGATTCTGTTTACAGGGTGCACTCCCTCCGAGCAGGTTCAACAAAAGCCACATGAGGGTCTTCAGTATCCTGAGTTGCGGGATTTTGAGATACCCGAACCGGAACAGTTCACATTCAATGGTATTACCTTTTTTCTGCTTCAGGATGATGAGTTGCCACTTATCAATGTAAATGTACTGGTTAATGGTGGTTCCTGGATGGATCCCGGTAACAAAGCAGGAGTTGCTGCCCTTACCGGCAGAGTCATGCGTTCTGGTGGATCCGCGCAGTTTCCGGAAGAAGAACTGAATGAACTGCTGGAAAACAAGGCGGCAAGTATGGAAACCCGTTTCGGCCTCACTACCGGATCAGCATCGATGAATGTCCTGAAGGATGACTTCGACGAACTGCTTCCTGTTTTTGTCGACCTTCTGAAAAATCCCCTGTTCCCACAGGAACGGGTAGATCTTGCTAAAACCCAGCAAAGAACAGCTATCTCGCGCAGGAATGAAGAAGGATCAAACGTTGCAACAAGAGAATTCCGGAGCCTGATTTACGGAGCAGAATCCGTCTATGCCCGAAATATTGAATATGCCACTTTGAATAACATTACCCGGGAAGACCTGGTGGAATTCCACAAAAGCACCTACCAGGGAAGCAATATGTTGGTAGGTATAGTCGGAGATTTTGAACCGGATGCTATCCGAAGTCAACTGGAAGAAACGTTCGGAATTCTTGCTGAGGGCGAGCCCGTTGAAACTGAGCTGCCTGATGTTGAGTACGAATTTGAAGAGGGACTCTTTTTCGCGCATAAAGGCGATATGAACCAGAGCCAGATTCGCCTGGGTCATATTGGGGGGTACCGTGATAATCCGGATTATGCCGCTCTGCAGGTGATGAACCAGATATTGAGTGGCGGTTTCTCCGGACGTCTGATGCGGGAGGTCAGAACCGACCAGGGACTTGCATACAGTGTTTACGGGTCATATTCAAGCAATGTCAGGTACCCCGGTGTCTTTTATGCCGGATTGAGTACAGCGGCCGAAACCACAAAAGAAGCATTGGATGCCACCATATATCAGATTAAAAGGCTTCAAAATGAGCCGGTTACCGAGCAGGAACTGGAAGAGACGAAAGAACGAATCTTCAACCGCATCATTTTCCGGTACGACAGTTACTCGCGCATACTTTCCGAGAGAATGAATAATTTCAATCTTGGTCTTCCAGAGGACTCCTTTGAAAAATATATCGAACAGGTAAGGGAGGTTACGGTAGATGACATCCATCGCGTTGCCAATGAGTATCTGCAGTCCGACAAGGTGAAAATACTTATCGTTGGCAACCGGGATCTTATTGAGGACCAACTTGATGCATTGGGTCCGTATGAAGAGGTGGATATTTCGATCCCGCGTCCTGCAGCGGAACGTGCAGCCATCGAGGGCGATACCGAAGCAGGCCGGGAGTGGCTGAGTAAAATGGCATCAGCCATTTTAGATGGAGAAACCGGCCACATCACGCTTGAAATGGAAGGAACCCAGTATATGCAAACACCACAGGGAGAAATGGAACTGAATATTCTCAGTGAAATTTCTTTTCCGGATGCCATTACGCTGGAAGTTTCCACACCGATGGGCACCCAGGTGCTGGAGATTGCTGATGGCCAGGGTGTCGTGAAGATGGGAGGCCAGGAGCAACAGCTTCCGGAATCCATGGTGGAATCCATCCTTGGTGAACTGAAGCGGGATCCTGTAAATATTGCATTGAATGCACATCATATTGAAGCGCATATGATGGAAAGTGAGGAGGAAAACAGAACCAAACTCTACCTGGGTGGAGATTATGACCTCACACTTCTTCTTGATTCCGAGCTATACCTTCCTTTGGAAATATCGTATACAGAATTTGACCCTGACCAGGGAGAGGATGTCTCTGTCACCCTGCAACTTACCGACTGGAATGCAAGTGACGGAATTCGTGTTGCCTATGATCAGAAACGGTACTCTGACGGTGAACTGGTTAACGAAACCGTCTATACCGGACACCGCAAAAGATAATCCCCGATACGCTCCGAAATACAATATCAATTGCATTTTTTAGTTATCTATTGGCACAGTTGCAAATTACCGTTCTTTTCATAACTTGTAATTAAGTGGTACGTATGCTCAATTTTATCAGTATGATATGCTATCACGGACTCATTCCTGAGTAATTCGGGACTTTTGCTTATATTGTGCGTCCCTGTAACACAGGCAGGCTTGCATGATCAACTTTCAAACAAGTAGATCAAAAGTAGCAACTACGTTACACAAGTCGAATATTGGGTAAATGGTTTGCCCTGTTGACAGATTGATCCGTAGGACGATTCAATCACATTGAAACAAGGTCAGGGACATAAACCAAAATTTTACGAATTTTTGAAAAGGAGGTCGCAGTGTCATACTTCGATTTTAAACCCGGTGAAGCATTTTTTGTCGATGGAAAGCCCCCGAAGTATAAATCCTATAATCTCAGGAACTTTGAGAAAATCCCGCAAGTGCAAAACCTTTCTGATGAGGTGCGTTTTGCAATAAAAGTGGTTGGAAACGTACTTCCTTTCAAGGTTAATAATTATGTTATTGAGGAGCTGATTAACTGGGACAATGTTCCGGATGATCCGATGTTTCATCTCACCTTCCCTCAAAAAACGATGCTCAAACCGCACCATTTCAACAAAATGGCTGATGTGTTGAAAAGTGGTGCCTC
>SLLW01000406.1 GCA_007133875.1 Balneolales bacterium
GATTCATATTTTCGCGCCGCTACACCTTCAGCCACCGGCTGATGCGGGCTTACATGCAGGCTCCCTATACCTTTTACCTGCAACGAAACACTTCCGAGCTGATCCGTAATATAACGGCGGAGGTCAACCTGCTGATCAACCAGGTGCTGAATCCCACCATGAAAATTGGGAAGGAAGGTGTAATGTCATTGGGGATTGTAATCTTCCTGGTAGCCATGGAACCCCTGATCACATTGTTTGTGCTGATTGTGATGGGCGGCATGGCCGGGGGCTTTCTGTTTTTCACCCAGCGCAGGCTGAAAAGGTACGGTGTGGAAGAGCAGCGGTGCCGAAAAGAGATGATCAAGCAGGCCAATCAAGGGTTTGGTGGGATCAAGGATGCCAGGGTGCTTAACCGGGAGGAAGAGTTCATCGAAGCCTTCCGCAAAGAGGCCTTCCGGTCAAGCCGGCTGTTGTACATCAAAAAATTCATCTCCGAAGTGCCCAGGCCTGTTATTGAAACCATGGCCGTAATTGCCATTATGGCAATCGCATTAATTATGCACCTTCAGGGGCGTCCGGTGGCCGATATCATTCCGGTGATCGCCCTGTTTGGGGTGGCCCTGGTACGCCTGATGCCTTCGATGCAGATCATGACCCACATGCTCACCAACCTTCGGTATAACATTGTATCGGTAAACCCCATTTACGATGACCTCACAACCCTGAAGGATTTCGGGAAACAGCTCCGGGACGACAGGGGAAAGGAGAAGCGGGTTGAACTAACGGAGTCCATTTCCATCAAAGACCTGCATTATCACTATCCTGAAAGCCGGGAACAGGCCCTGAACGGGGTAAGCCTGGAGATTCCCCGTGGGAAGGCTGTCGCATTTGTAGGGGCGTCCGGGGCTGGCAAAACCACCATCGTGGATGTACTGCTGGGTCTGCTGGAACCCCAGAAAGGGGAGATCCGGGTGGATGGCAAAAACATATTTGAAAGCATTTCCGCATGGCAGCGGAATATTGGCTACATTCCCCAGTTCATCTATCTGAGCGACGATACCCTTAGGCGGAATATTGCCTTTGGCCTGCCGGACAAAGACATTGATGAAGAGCGGATTCAGCGGGCCGTGGAACTGGCCCGGCTCGGTGACCTGGTGAGTCGGCTTCCGGACGGGCTGGACGCAGTGATCGGCGAGCGGGGCACCCGTCTTTCCGGCGGACAGCGACAACGCATCGGCATCGCACGGGCCCTCTATCACGACCCCCAGGTACTGGTCATGGATGAGGCCACCTCGGCCCTGGACAACATCACGGAACAGCAAATCATCCGGGCCATTGATGCCCTGAAAGGCGACCGCACCATCATCATGATCGCCCACCGCCTGACCACCGTGATGAACTGTGATACCTTGTACCTGATGGATAACGGAAGGATTGAGGATTCCGGGACATATGCTGAGCTGCTGGAGCGGAACCCCGGGTTCCGGGAGATGGCCGGGGACCAGAATTACAATAATAGAACCTAACGGTTTGCAATAAGAGTTTATCTGCACTTCAATGTGTAACTAAAATATACTTTACCATGTAATCCCCATAATTATTAAATGAAAAACATAGCACATAAAATATATATACTTCTTAAATACCTAATACATTATCGCAACCGAAAAAAGGTTCGTATGTATCTCCCAAGAGAGTTGGGTGTGGCAGGGTTCTTTCATAAACTGAATACACTGAATGTAGACTACATTGTCCTAAGGTGGTTTGATGATTTACCCAATGTAAAACCAAATGAGGATATTGATATGCTGGTAGACGATGGGGATTTGGAGAAAACCAGGGCATTATTGAAAGGCCTTAGTTTAACAGGGGAAATACCTTGTGATATTTATTCATGTGGGGGATTACCAGGCTCTGATTTCAGGGGTCTCCCTTATTTTCCTGTCAAAAAAGCAAATGAAGTTTTAAGAGGATCGCTCATTAATCAAAATGGTGTAAAAGTTCCATCCGATTTTTACCATTTGCTTACTATGATTTACCATATTTTATACCACAAGGGGTTTAATTCCGGCATTGCCTCTTTATATAAAGCAGACACTTCTTACCCAGCACCTGACCACGATTACGAAGAAGTTCTAACCAACATTGCTCAAAAAGCAAACTTATGTTTGCCCGAAATGACTCTTGAGAACCTTGAGTCTTTTTTGTCAGAACAGGGTTGGGTGCCAGAGGCTGACACCTTAAAAAAACTGTCCAAACGAAATAACTGGATAAAAAAGCATTATTTCGACTCAGAACAAGAACTTGACCCTCACCTTAAGGGCTTCGGGGTTTTCATTATCAGAGAAAAAGGCCTTCAGCACCTTGAGCAGATAAAAAAGATTGTTTGGGAACAGGGGTTTACTCTTGTATTTGAAAAGCCAATCAACGCTTCCAAAATGTCAGATGCAGCGGAAAGCATCAGAGGAGGGAATTGGAATAAAGGGCCATGGCCAAAATCCGGGGGACTTCCGGCTTATGTTTTGGCAGTCAATGATTGCAGTATTATTGACCCTGCACCACATATAAAACAAAATCACCCGGGTATTACTAATGCGAGGGTTTATTTAACTAAAAATAAAATTCGTCATATTGTTAACAAGCAACACAGGAAAGCTAATCAATTTAATGTTGTTCATTCAGCAGATAATGCCGTTGAATCGTTTCTTTATGCTGAATTATTGTTCCCGGAAGAGATCGGGAGGATTAAAACTTTGATACAAAAAGAATTCGATGGCTTTAAAACGCCCTATCCTGTGGTTAAATCTTTGAGCAATCATGCAAGGAGGGCCAAAATTGAATTAGTGAGGTACAACAATAGTTACGCAATATGTAAGACTTTTAAACCGGGAAGAGAAAGGTTTTTAAGGCGTGAAATATTAGCCAGAGAGCTGAGTGGGTCACTAAGTCATATTATGGATATAATTGAGGAGGGCCCCAATTATATTATCACAAAGTATTACGAAAACAAATTACCAGAGAAATGTTTTGTCGGACCCTTCTTTTCAAATACAAGGTTTATCCCCCCCTTTGTTTTAAAAACACTCCGATCCACAATTCGTCACTACAGACAATACGGTTATGAGTGCATTGACCTGTCACCAAAAAATGTAATTCTTGATTCGGAGGGTTCGATAAAAGTATATGATTTTGAATTTTTACAGAAGTGGAATAAGAAGACATCATCGTTAAAAGGCAGTTTTGCTTTTACCCCTGTGCCCTCAGACTTTAAAGGAGACCTGCCCAGCCATAAAAACCACTATGATCCTTTTTTTAAAAACTGGTTCAAACTTACTGGTGTGCCAAGATTATTTTTAAGATATAATGTTCCATCGGGATTAATAATTACATCTCAACTTCTGTCTGCAACCCTGTTATCACTTTTATTTTTATTCGGCCATACACGTTCCTGTGTTAAAAAAACCATTCAAGGCCTAAAAACCAGACTAAGGTTATTCATTACAAGCAGCAATGTTTAACCCTCTCTGTTTTTCCTCGCTCAATTGCATTGAAAAATAATTTCACGTCGGAATCGTTCGGGGAAGGCTGCTTTTTCAAACCTCTTCAAAATTTGTAATGGACAAAGAATCTATGCCGTTTATATCTGTAATCATTCCAACTTTCAAAAGAGAGAAAGAATTAATTGCTGCCGTGAGGTCTGTTAAGGAACAAACCTATAAGAACTATGAATTAATCATCGTTGATGACGATATTCACGCATCACCTTCACCAGCAATTAGTGAGTTGCTATCAGATAACAAAAACTTCTATTATTATAAAAACAAGCGATCAAAAGGCGCTTGCGGGGCAAGGAACTCCGGTATAATTGTCGCAAAAGGGGAATACGTTGCCTTTTTAGACGACGACGACCAATGGCTTAAATCAAAACTTGAAACTCAAGTTCTGGAATTAAAAAAACTTGATAAAAGCTCTCTTGGGTTGCTTGGAGGTGGGTTTATGATAGAAGAAAGCAATAAAAACCATGAAATAACAAAAGGATTGAGCGGAAATGTATATGAGTCTTTACTTGTAAAAAACAATCGTGCCCCAAAGTTGTCCACTGCGCTAATCCCCAAAAACGTCTTAATTGAAGTTGGTATGTTTGACGAAACCCTTCCTGCAAGACAAGACTACGACCTATATTTACGCCTTGCTCGTAAATATCTATTTTATCATCAAGCGAAGATTATGGCAATTTGTAATCGGGACAGAACCGACAGGATTTCTGCAAATTACGCCAAAAGAGCGGAAGCCTATCAGGTTCTTTTTGATAAATACAAAAATGAACTTGTTCAACGACCAAAAGCATTGAAAAAATATACTGAGAAACATGCCGCAGTTGAAATGTTGGCTGGGAACTACTGGTCTTCAATAAAAAGAATTACTGCAAATGCCTCCCTGTTACCGTTATTTTTAAGACTGGGGTTGTTTTTTAGATCAACCCTGATATTCTCCTATGTTTTCATCCAAAAGACACTTTTTCAAAAAACTCCATAATTTCAAAAATAATCTTACCTCGAATGCATTCACTGATTTGTTGTCTTGATAAAGAGTTCCCCCCCAGCCACTCCTTCGTGGACGGAATGCTTGTTGATACACTATCCAAAGAAAGTAACATTGACACTAAACTAATTACATCTAAACCTGGCGACATATTTACTAAGGGGGTATTGAGGTACAACGGTGTTCTTTGCCTCGCAGTTCTTTGGAAGAGAAGAAACCTGGGTCGTTATCTGAATTTTTTTAACCTGATTGCATGCCTCAAAAGAGCTGTCAAAGCAAAAGGTAAAGAAAAGCAGTCAACCATTCTTTTTGTTAGAAATGACCCCATACTTCTGCTAGCAGCCGCATGCATGAAACACAAAGTGGATAGGCTGATTTTTCAAAGTAGCTTTCCCCACGAGAAGTATAGCGGACACATCGTCAAACGATCTGTGGCAAAACTCCTTTTTTCCTTTTCAAGAAACAAGGTAGATGCCATTACCGCAGTCAGTCCTTTAGGAATGGCAAGAACCAGCAAGCTTTTTCCTAAAGCAAGACACCGTTTGGTTATCCCTTTGTTGTCAGACATCAACAAATTTTTTCCTTCAGCCAATGACGATATTGGGGAAAATCTCGGTTTTATTTTTGTGGGAACCTTTTTTTCAGGATCAGAAATTGAAGTATTGATCCGGGGAATTGTCAAGGCGGCTACCCAAGGTGTATCTTGTAATTTCATTTTCATCGGGGGCACGAA
>SLLW01000244.1 GCA_007133875.1 Balneolales bacterium
GCCCGATTGCTGATTCGCGATCACCTTGCCCCGATATGTACCGGGGAACAGGAGCAGGAACAGGAACAGGAACAGGAGCAGGAACAGGAGCAGGAGCAGGAGCAGGAACCAGAACAGGACGCGGATCAGATACCGGAACCTTCCACCGATACCTCACAAAAAGGTGCTTCGGGAACTTTGCCGGCCCTTTCGGCAAAGGGGACGCGGGGCCTGCCCGCCGTCTCGTCAGGAAGACCGGGGCGCCTGATCGTTGGCGCGGCCCGAAAGCTCGCTTCTCCCTGGAAAAAAATCCGCCGGATCTTCTTTGTGGCACGACGTTTTGTGCGAAAGCCGGTTGCGGAACAGCGGGTGCTGCTGGAGGCGCTGTTGCTGGCGGGGACGGCTCGTTTTGTGATCCGTTTTTTACCGTTCCGGGTGCTGGCCGGGATGATCGGGGAACCCAGGCCGGTGCGGGACGGGGAGCAGGTGGCGGCGGAGTCACCGGCCCGTGGTGCGCTGCGTGGTTTGGCGGATGCGGGTCGTCTGGTGGATAGGGGTGGTTCGCAGGCATCGGATGATTTGTTGGATTTGGATGGATCGGTGTCTGCGGGCGGAGTGTCGGAGCCGGAGGCCGGATCAGCTGACCGGAGCATGCGTGCGGATCCGGATGGCAGCGGGCCGGGGGGGGGGACGAGAGTGGCAGTGACGAATGCGGATGCGGATGCATTAGCCCGTTCGGTGGCCCGTGCGGTGGAGGCGGCCGGGCGGCGGGTGCCGGGGGAGAACCGGTGCCTGGTGCAGGCGGTGGCGGGTCAGTTGATGCTCAGGCGTCGCGGGGTGCCAGGTACAGTCTACCTGGGTGTGCGCCGGGATGGCAGGCGGAACGGGAGTATGCGTCCGCATGCCTGGCTGGTGTCGGGGAATGATGTGGTTCTGGGCGGTGGTGTGCTGGACCGGTATATCGCGGTGTCGGCGTTTGGCGGGGGTGATAACCGTTCATAGGCAGTCCAACATTAAACTAATTCTTTTTTTTTGGGTCTATCGGATCACGATCGTATATTATCGTATCATATCGTATCATTTCACACTACACCCTTTCAAATTATCGGAACCACCCGGTACAACTATGGGCTAAAAAATGGAAACAGAAGTACATACCCTAAAACTTCGGTTGAGTTGGAAACTCATTCAAAGGATAAGTCAAATTGATCGGTTCGACGCTTCCTGGGCTTCCATTGAAAAAAAAGAGGGACAAAGCCTTAAACAACTTAAATCAATTTCTACGGTTCGAAGCGTTGGTGCATCAACCAGAATAGAAGGCTCAAAACTTTCGGATGAGGAAGTTGAAGTTCTTCTGCAACAATTAGATATAAGCAAGCTGGCGGATCGTGATTCACAGGAAGTGGTGGGATATTTTGAAACGCTGGATTTTATTTCCGAATCGTTTGATGATATTCAGATCAATGAACGAAATGTGAAGTATCTGCATCGGCTCTTATTGAAATATAGCAGAAAAGATGAATGGCATCGGGGAGACTACAAAACACAAAGTAATGCTGTCGAAGCACGAATGCCGGACGGATCCACCCAAATCATTTTTCAGACGACCCCTCCTGGCATTGCCACGCAAACGGCGATGGCCGAATTAATTCGGTGGTTTTCCCGGGATAATCAAACACATCCACTGGTAAAATGTGCGTTGTTCGTCTATGATTTTGTATCCATCCACCCCTTTCAGGATGGCAATGGCCGTCTCAGCAGATTATTGACAACACTTTTGCTGCTGAAAAGCAATTATAAATGGATCGAGTACGTAAGTTTTGAAAACGAAATTGAGCATCAGAAAACGAAGTATTACAAGGTGCTGCGTAGTTGTCAGGCAAATCGGCCTGACGAAGATGTGACCCAATGGGTTGAATTCTTTTTCGATGCCCTCGGGAATATACAGACGTTGTTGATGGACAAACTCCACACGCAAGGAGTATTGTCTTCGCTGTCTCCTCGAGAGAAGGCTATTTTAACTATTATCGAAAATCGTCCCGGGTGCAAATCAGGTGAAATCAGCAATCATCTTAATATCCCAAATCCTACCGTGAAGCGAATACTGGCCGAATTACTAAAACACAACCTGATTCAAAAACACGGAGTGGGCCCGGGTACCAATTATACGGTTTCTTAAGTACTGATTTACATGGAAACGATTGTTACTTTTAGTCAAGAAACCATATTCGGGTTAAACATTGTATTCGAGGCAAAGCTCCTCAGGCGGGTAATTTCATTTTTACTTTTTCTACCGTGTGCTTAATACCGGGAGACAATGAATCCAAATACGGGCTTTGGGTCAGAAAGGCTATTTCATTGAGCAGATCCGGGTATTTTTGAGCGATTCTGATGATCGTCAGGAAGGCGATGTACCGGACGGACGGTTGTTTCCGGGTCTCTTTCCACAGCTCGACACAGAAGTCAAACAGAATGCCTTCGTCCTCCTCATCCGGTTCCAAGAGCAGCAGGATTTTAAGCAATTCCCGCCGGTGTCCGTCATGACTGACCGGCAAACGGCTGATGATGTTTTTGATCTGGCCCTGCAGACGCGGGTCGTTTTTTTCCATGCAACTCCAAAGCAGCGATGCCGCGCGCCAGGAGTGTGGCTGCCTGTCGGAAATGGCTAACGTTATCGCCTCCTCAAAGTGATCCGGATGGGCCTTCAAAAAGGAGATCGTGTCCGCTTTTTGATGCGTGATCAGCATCTGTTCTATTGACCGTTCCATGAAAACAATATAGCGGAAAAATCTGGCCGGGTTATTTGGGTGTTGAAACCGCCAGGACACATCTGGGGATCACCGTCTCGTATTGGAGCAGTCTGGATGCGATTAAAAACTGGAAACGAAATTCGGAACATCGGATAGCTCAGAAAAAAGGCCGGGAGATGTGGTATTCCTCCTATCGGATCCGCATTGCCAAGGTGGAACACGATTACGGTTTTTAAACCTTTGCCATGAACGACGCTGAAACATCATATTCCCTGACGTTCTTCGCTGCGTATTTCAATCATAGGTTATCAGGTAGAGAAACTTTTGTTGTAAGCGGCTAACTTTCCCATAACCTTGAACATAAATCGAACGCATTTTCTCTGCCACGATTGGTGATTGAAACTTCCAATGATGTGTGCTTCCAATTCCGGGTGATAAAACATGAACGCACCGGTGGCCCCGAGAACGCCCCATGATTGGTATTTTTTTGGCAACAATAATGGCACAGGACGAACCTGCCAGATTCCATAACCATAATCCCACCCGGGATACAACCGGGCTTTATCATGGATCATTATGTTTAAGGTATTTTCCGAAATCAGCTGATGGCCCGTTAATGCCTTCATGAATTTCAGCAGATCTTCCATCGTTGCGACTACCCCCCCGCCGGAAAAATCGAGGCCGGCAAATCCCCTGATTTCGTTCAATCGGGTTTGATTAAAATAGAATCCGGCTTCCTTTTGTGTCGACGCCTTTTCCGGTTCTGAATTGAGAAGCATATAGCTCTGTTTCATAGCAACGGGATCGAAAATCAATCTTTTCAACACGGCGTGAAACGGCTCTTCACATACCTTCTCAACAATCAGCCCCAGCAGGTGATAGTTCGTATCGGTGTAATAAGATCGCTTGCCTGGGACAGCCTGAGGTTTCAGATGTGCTTTGGCCCATTCAACCGCTTCCCGGGGACTGATGTCAAAGGTGTGATCGGCAAGCAGTTTATCAAACAATGGATAGAAATTGTCCGGCAACCCGGACGTTTGATTTAAAAGATGCCGGATCTGAATTTCCCCTGAGTACTCTTTTTTCTTATAGATATGCAGTCCGTCGATTAACCCGGAGTCAAGATAGTCGCTGATGGGATCTTCAAACGATAAAACCTTCTGTTCGTGCAGAATACTGATTATTACGGACGTAAACAGTTTCCCGACACTTGCCATGTAAACAGGCTGCTGTGGTGACGGTTTGCCGTTTTCTCCCGGACCTTCCGCAAGGTTGAGGTGCAAGCCGGTCTTCTCAGAATGCACAAGCAAAAAGGCGTTTGTAATTTTTTTATCCTTTCGTACCTGCTTCCGGAACAATTCTTCAATCTGTAATTTTACTGTGGCGTGAGTCATGATATGCGATGTAATAGTATCTGTTATTTACGAAATACGTATTGGTCCATAGCCGATAATATAGTGTAAAACTCATTTGTCAATGGCCGATAATAGCGCAAAACGTATCTGTTGATGGCTGAATCCGGGATTACTTCTCCCCTCCAATATCACCAAGCGGCTTGCATCCCCAGCCGGAGTGATCAGAGATGCGTGATCCTCTTCCAAACCTTGCCGGCCTGTACCAGGTTTCCAATCCATTCCGGAACACATCATCATCAAAAAATGGATGCCGGACACAGTCTACGTTCTCCGAAAAGTATTGCTTGCCGTCCAGTGAGTCGTATGCCCTGGCAGCATCATTTAGTTCGTTTTTGAACGCCTGTACAATCTCAAAATCATAAACGGTCAGTGTAATGGCCGTCTGTACTTCTGATGCCAGGCGACTGTAGGTGTGATCGGCTATGGCGCGGGCTAATTGTGTAGTTGATATTCCCGGTTCGCTCTCCAGCAACCCCAATTTTTCCGAATTGATGTGGGAGAGATGCAGATTTTGCGGCGAGGCGAGCATGACATCCGTAAAGGAGATGAGGTGATCGGCCATAACCGGAGTGCCGTTATTGCAGGTAGAGAGGGCCACAAGATCAAATCGTTGGTCCTCATTTGCCAAAAATTTCTGAAGTCCATTTGAAAACGATCCGGTATTCACCGTGATATTGGGCTTTGTCCGGTGGTAGCTCTCCCCCCCGTCTTCAGGAATTTCATGTCCGAAATAGAGAAACAGCTTGCGGTGATTATCATTCCCGGATTGGGTGCTGTACTGGTTAAAGAGCCGGGCTTCGGTAGTGAGAAACGCTTCCCTGCTGTCGGCGTGACGGTAGTGTACCTGGCTGACGCGTTCCCCGTTTACATAGTGATACAAGCGGCTGCTTCTGCGCGGAATCAGCCACAGGATATTTTTCTCCGGGCGTTGGTAAAAGATAAAAACTTCACCTGAATCCGCATTTTCAGCAACCTGGTGTGCATCATTCAGCACCCGGCTATTTCCGTAAACCGGCGTACCCGTAGTATCATGATAAAGATAATCGGAGTCGGCATGGATGTAATAGATCACCGAATAGTCCACGTTTACTGCCTCAGCATCGGCAAC
>SLLW01000224.1 GCA_007133875.1 Balneolales bacterium
CGGTCCTCCTGACGTCGGACTTCCCGGTTGGGGAATACATCGGAAACAGACACAGGAAGAGACTCCGGTGTTCTGGCGGCATCGGTCACCCTGCCGACGTTGATTGGGATCATGTACCATGAAAACTTTCCACGCATATCGGAGCGGTTAACCCGGGCGGCAATACTGTTATCGTAAGCATCCATGGTACCGTCATAGGCGGGAAGCGCATGCGGAGCGGCGGCAATGTTCCACCTTCCCGGACTCAGGAAATTAATACTCGTCTTCGACCCTTCAAAGTCATCAATGAATGAGAGACCGTCCTCCTCGTCGGGATAGAGTTCGTTGTTATCAATCGCCCTGGACACGGCCCGGGTGTGGGCTACGTTGGGACGAAGTTGTGCGAATTCCCCACTGACCCGGATGTCTGAGTCGGCCCGGGTCTGGATGATCGGAATCCAGTTGAGTGCCCGGGTGATCCAGGGTGCATCAAATTCAGCACGGCCGTCAAACCCGATGATGGAGTTGTGAATGGGTTCGTCACCCACCGGAATTTTGTCCTGTAACGGCCGTTCCCGCATGGTTATGTAGGTACTGCCGAAACTGATATTTTCATTGACGGTATAATCGGCACGCACACCGGCAAAGGTGGTCTGTTGGATCTGGAGCATCTGATTGCTTTCATAGTCAATGACAATTTCCTGTCCTGACTGCAGATAGCGATCATTGGTAATCATGATATTACCAACCGAATAGTCAACCTCATAATCCACGCCCTCATCGAGTTCAACTCCGTTCGCCATAACCCTGACCGACCCTTCAACCAGGGCAAATCCAAGGTTATAGCTATCCTGTACCGACCCCCGGCTGGTTCCCGTAATTTTATAGAGGTTATTGCCGGATCTTTGGCGGGCATTGCTCTGGGTGTTGGTATAGAGTTCGGGAAAAGCGTAACGATCAATATTGTCCTGAATCTCGGCCTGGGGGAGACCGCTGTCCTGATAAAGCTGAATAATGCGCTGTCCGAACGGTTCCCGGTAGGGAAATATGATGCGCCCATTGGAGGCATCCAGGGTACCGGTTCCAAAATCGATCTCGTTATTGGGTTGCGGTTCACCCGCTGTGTTTACACGGTCGAGCCCAAGATCCTGCAATAAAATATTCCCGAGGCCGGGAAGGTTGGATTGCGGGGTATTGCCACCGTCATAGATGATATCTATTTCAATATCATCCGGCTGGATGTTACTGGCACTCAAGTTGTAAACATTACGCATCGTCAGGACCCAGGCATCGCTGCTGGCAGTTATGTTATAGGGGCGAAGCAATTTCAGGAACATACGCTGATCATCCCCCAGGTTCAGATCGCCAACTTCAATTTCGGATCCATCCGGAGCGACATATGCAAACGATACAGCAAGTGCCTGGTTGGGATCAAGACGCGCATCCAGCGACAGGCGGCCTGTGTTCTGGTCAAATGTATAATCGACACCTTCCTGAAGCGGAATAAAGTTTCCTTCTACAAACTCGTCACCGGATACACCAAAATCGGATGCCGAGGGCGTGTTGGATGGGTCACGGAACTGATCCATGATTTGCTGATCAAAATCGTCGGTTTCCTGGTTGGGAGGCAAAAATGTTCCATTTTGTTCATTGACCCCCATACCGACCAGTGCGGCAGCCCTCCGCTGCCCGGATGCCTCCTGGGATGAGGTGTTGAGCACATAGACCTCCATCCGGGTAATATTGAACATCCTTCGGCTGAGGGTCGGATCCGACATGGCATCCTCAAACTCCTGCCAGGCAAAAAAATCGATAAAAAAGTGGCGGTCCTGATCGTATGACGCCGGATTTATATTGATCGCACTCTCCTGTGAACCGCCGGAAATGGTCTCTGTGTTACTCTGTCCCTCCTGCTGGGATATTACGGATGAGATGCGCAAGGGCCCAAACTTGGCCTCTGCCTTGATCCCGAACAGGGAGCTGCCGCCCCGGATGAGTGAGTTCCCCGGATCCATAGAGACATTCCCCAACTCAATATTCTGAAGAATTTCATCCTCATACCCTTGATAACGGATACTAAGACGGTTTTCAAAATCAAAAGCTCGCTGAGTATCCCAATCCGTGGCAATGGTGAGTTTATCACCGATCGATCCCTGGATGTTCAGTTGTAGATTCTGTTCAAACATGGGATCGATACGCCGCTGCTGATCGGGTGGCAGGGACGGATCTTCGGTGTCGGTGATAGACGCCCCGATGCTCATATCGGCCCGGCCGGTTACACTAAGATTTACTTCCGGACGCCCAAAAATAGTTGTAAATGCCGAACGTTCTCCAACCGGAAGATCAATCGTAAAATCCAGCAATCCACGCCGGACATCCCGTTGACGGCGATTCTCTTCAACCAACCTCGTCCAGTTTCTTCTGCGTGTATCTTCAAAACTGAGCGCCGAAAATGTTTCAAAATCCATTCGGCGGGGATAACCGGCCGGTATTTCGTAAATAGTTCGCTGGGCGGAATAGTGATCGAGAGAATCGAGCGTAATGGTAACACGGTCTTCCGGTAATACCATCTCGATCATTGGAGAGCGTCTGCGGGGAAAGGGATTTGTTACATGGGAACTCCTCGGTGTTGTAAATCGATGCCGTTCGGTTACCGGCAATCCCGTTTCAGCTTCACTCCCCATCTGAGATACCGTTTCGGGGTTAGCTCCATCTGCCGAAAGGGTATCACTAACCTGGGAGAATGCTGTAAACGGCAGTAGCAGCACGGAAAAACTTACAACCAATCCCGCAAAACCATTGCGAACCGTTACAAATAGCAAGGAAAAAATCCGTTAATTAACCCAATAAACTGGGTATAATGTGTTTGTTGGACGAACTGTAGCTATCTGTCAATAGGCCGACTGGTTTTCATTAGAAGGTGTGCTTGTTAAAGGCACTAAAATTAGAACCCTTGAAATAACTTTTCAATCCCTGTTCGTTATTAATTTGCAGAATCCGTCAGATTTCGGATATTTGTTCGTTGCCGGTTTCCGTATCATTCATAATGTAACGAATTTTCCGCTTTTTTATTCAGCAATGACTTCGAAATATATTAAAAATCTGAGACTGGGCAGCATTGAACGAGACTTGCTCAAACGGCATATCGGACCGTTTATATTCTGTTTCAGCGCCATCATGTTTCTGCTGCTGATGCAGTTTCTGATTCAGTTCATGGATCATCTGGTGGGCAAGGGAATCCCGTTCATGGTAATCGTGGAACTTATACTGGTCAATCTTGCCTATATGGTGGTGCTGGCTGTACCGATGACCATCCTGGCCTCTTCGCTGATGGCATACGGTAAGTTCTCCGAACAAAACGAGTATACTGCTGTGCGGGCTGCCGGCGTTCATCCATTCCGGATTATTCGTCCGATACTCGGGATTACCATCCTGATCACCCTGTTTCTCGGATGGTTTTCCAACGAAGTGCTACCGGAAGCCAACTACCAGGCGCGGGCCCTGTTTCTTGATATCCGTATGAAACAACCGGGGTTTGATCTGCAGGAAAACACTTTTTATGAAGGAATTGACGGCTATACATTTCTGGTTCGGGAAATGCCCTCCGATTCCGATTCACTGTTTGATATCACATTGTTTCAAAGACCGGAGCAGGGGCGCGACCGGGCTGTTATTAAGGCAAAAAAAGGCCTCCTGGAAAGTGATGAACGGCAATTAAGCCTCACTTTGTACCTGTATGACGGAACTATCATGAGATACCTTAGCCAGGGCAGAAGCCGAAGTGACCCGATCTACGAAGAGACCGACTTCGAATCGTACCGGATATCGTTCGACCTCGCCGATCTGGCTTTCTCGCGCACAAATCCTGAAGAGCGCCGCCGGGACGGCCGGTCCATGCGGGCCCAGGCGATGCTTGCTGTGGTTGATTCTCTCAATAAAGATATGGAACGGGAGATGCAGAACTTCAAAAACAACCTGCGTGCATCGGGCGTCACCCTTGAGCGTGACCCGGACACCACTATTGTGGATGTTGAGACCGATGCAGTGACGGATACGGACCATTCACTTGCAGATCAACAGCAGGATCAGGACGAGTTCAAAACAGATACGGTAATGGCTGAAGCACCCATACCTCCGAAGAAACCATCCGGTTATGTTGTCCTGGACTTGCTAGAAACTATTGAAGACCAGAGTAATGCGGTTCAAAGAACGCTCTCGGAAATTCGCAGTTCCCATGCGTTAAGCGATAATCTACGCAGTAACCTTCAGTGGCGCGAAGAACGGGTTGCCCGGTTTATGGTGGAAGTCCACAAAAAAGCCTCCATACCGGTTGCCTGTATCCTCTTTGCTATGATCGGTGCTCCACTTGGTTTATTGATGCGTAAGGGAAACATGGGCATTCATGCCATTATAAGTACGGTACTGTTCACCTATTACTGGATCACTATTATTCAGGGAGAAAAACTGGCCGACCGGTTATTTATCTCTCCGTTTCTGGGAATGTGGTTCGCCAATTTCACCATGGCCATCGCCGCCATTGTGTTGAATTACCTGGTGATTATAAAACGATAGCACCATGATCAACACCTTTGACCGATTTATTTTTAAGCGGATGGCGGTGATTACCGGCTTCGTGACCGGTTTGCTGATCTTTATCTTTATCATCATCGATTTTTCGGAGAACAGCGGAGAGTTCACCGACCGGGGTGCTACCCTGGCTGAAATTTGGTACGATTACTACCTGAATTATATCCCGGAAATGATCCGCCTGGTCTCACCGGTGGCGGTTTTTGCCGCCTGTCTCTGGCAGACGGGCCAAATGGCCAACAACCTGGAAATCATTGCGTTACGGGCAGCCGGAGTCAGCCTTTACCGGCTCATGGCCCCCTATTTTATCTTTGCTGTCCTTATGGCAGGGTTGGTCAGTTATCTCGACGGATACGTCGTCCCACCGTCCAATGCCATACGCGCAGAGTTTGAGCAACGGTATATCATGAACCGGACAGAGCGACTCGACCGAAACCGCATCTTCCGCCAGGAGTCACCAAACCGGCTCATCCAGGTTAATTATTATGATATCCGGGAGCAGACCGGCTACCGTGTGAGTTTTTATACGTTTGATAACGACAGGCTGATAGAAACGCTTGAGGCCGGTCGGATGGCCTGGGATGACGAAAAGCACGCCTGGGAACTGGTCAACGGGACGATCAAAACCTTCAGTGACCGGGGGTACCATAAAGAAACCTTTAACCGGCGGGATACGACCCTGA
>SLLW01000194.1 GCA_007133875.1 Balneolales bacterium
CTATCGGATTCCAGTTGCAGAAATCACGTCACATTTGATGGCCAAACCGGGCGACAAAGCCCTGGTCGGACACGACAAGATCGAGCCTGTAACCCTGCCGGCCGGACGCGAACTCCCGCGATCATCCCAGGGACTCTCGAGTTATGATGTCGCTCCGGATGAGTCAACCGTTGTCTTCAGCAGCGATACCAACCGAGACGACACCGACCCGAAAATGGACCTCTATCTGATTGAACCGGGCAGTGATGAGGCGATAAACATCACGGTGGAAAACGACGCATCTGACCTCAACCCGATTTTTAGTCCGGATGGTTCCGTCATTGCCTACAACCGGCAGCAAATCCAGGGATTTTATGCCGACACCCGCCGTCTGGTACTGTATGATGTCACTGCCGGCACCCGCCGGGAGCTGACCGGAGATTGGGACCGGTCCGCTGATGGGCTGGTCTGGACACCGGATGCAACCGCCCTCTACGGAGCCATTGACGACGCCGGCACCCGCCGTGTGTACCGTATTGATGCCGAAAACGGCGAACCGAACCCTGTGACAGGCGACACCGATTTTATGTCGCTTTCGATGGCCGATAACGGAACGCTGGTCGGAATCAACCAGAGCTTCCTGTATCCTCCGCAAATAGTTACCATTGATCGCACTAATGGCACTACAACCCGCATCGACACCCGCAATGATGAAATACTGGATGAGGTTGAACTGGGAACCTATGAATCGGTTACGTATGAGGGATACGACGGCCGGGAAATACAGATGTGGGTCCACTATCCGCCGGGATTTGATGAAAGTAAGGAGTATCCGCTGTTTCTGCTGATTCACGGAGGCCCGCACAGTGCCATTACCGACGGGTTCCATTTTCGCTGGAATGCCCAGACGTTTGCCTCCTGGGGATATGTGACGGCATGGCACAATTTTCACGGGTCATCCGGTTTCGGGCAGGATTTTACCGATGCCATCAACCCCGACTGGATTACAAAACCCTATGAAGACACGCGCAGGGCGGCTGACTGGTTCGCCGATCAGCCCTGGATCGATGCCGACCGTATGGTGGCCGGTGGAGGCAGTTATGGCGGGTATCTCTCCAGTATCCTGCTCGGTAAAGAGCATCCATTCAATACCCTGCTCATTCACGCACCGGTATATAACATGTATTCCCAGATGGCGGCCGATTTTGCAGTGCATACGACACGATTCGGAGACTATTGGGAGCATGACATTTACGACGAGATTTCACCGCACTATTACGCAGAGAACTTCGAAACACCGGCATTGATTATCCATGGACAACGCGATTACCGGGTGCCGGTAGGGCAGGCATTTGAGTTGTTCCGGACACTGCAGCACCGTGGTATCGAATCGCGGCTGATTTACTACCCCGATGAAAATCACTGGATCCTCAAACCGAACAATTCCATAACATGGTATGATGAAGTTTACGATTGGATGAGCCGGTTTGCCGGGCCCGGCCCAAAGTAAACGGCCATCATACGTTGCACCTGGTATATCCGATGTGCATTTTGTGAACCCCGATTCGAGATTAATCTTGTAAATATCAGGAAAAACCTTTACTTATCTGTATAAGATAACCAATCAATGCCATACCATACCCAAAAATGGAAATTATGATATGAAAGTTCAGGAAATTTTAAGCAAGAAGGGAAAAGAGGTCATCAGTGTTGACTCTGAAACAATGGTATTTGATGCCATTGCTCTGATGTCGGAAAAGAATATCGGTGCTTTGATTGTTATGACAAGTGGAAAGATGAGCGGGATCGTTTCTGAACGGGATTACCGGAATAAAGTCATACTAAAGGGTCGTAAGTCCAAAGAGACCGCTGTGCACGAGATTATGACCCAAAATGTGCTTTGTGTGACGCCGGACTATGATCTGCATGACTGTATGGGAATTATGTCATCGAAAAAAATTCGCCACCTTCCCGTGCTGGATGATAAAGGCAATGTTTGCGGTGTCATTTCTATCGGAGATATTGTTAAAGCGATTATCGATGACCAGAAATCGGAAATCCGTGATTTGAGAGATTATATTACTTCCAGTTATCCTGGGTAACTACCTTTGGTTTGGTGGTATTCGTTGCATATCCGGTTTCGGGTAACTCCGGATATGACAAAGGCACAATCAGTATTTGAACGGGGGCAGGATGGCGGCTGAATTAAATGAATCAACATGTTATTGACCCGGGTTTTGCTGCAATTTCTTCGATATTCGGCATATTCAAAATTGTTTAAATGGTTCAACTGCTATAACTTCAAGGACTTTTAGTATGATTACCCTATGAAGATTATAGATATCGCCGAATTTTACGCTGATGAGGGAGGTGGGGTCAAAACCTACATCAATCAGAAGCTGCAGGCCGGAGCCAGGTTAGGCCATGAAGTAGTCGTTGTCGCTCCCGGTGCCAAAGCGGGGGAGCAGGAACGATTCGGCGGACGTGTGATCTGGGTGCCCGGCCCGGCACTGCCGGTCGACCGGCGGTATCATATCCTGTGGAGAGAGCGGCTTGTGCATGAGATTCTCGATCGGGAAAAACCGGATGTCGTGGAGGGCTCATCGCCGTGGACAGGTGGATGGTTCGCCGCCCGTTGGAAAGGCGATGCCGTCAAAACGTTTATATTTCATCAGGATCCGGTCGCCGTCTATCCGCATACCATTCTGGGCAGACTGATGACCTACCGCCGGGTCGATAAACTTTTTCTCTTCTACTGGAAATACCTGCAAAATCTCAGTAAACGATTTGATGCAACCATTGTAAGCGGAGACTGGCTCGCTGATCGCCTTAACAGATTCCGGATAAAGAATCCGGTTGCCGTCCCCTTTGGAATTGATAAAACATTCTCCACACCGCAGCGGCGCAATCCGGAAATTCGAAAAAAACTGTTGATGGAGTTAGGCCTGCCGGAAGATGCAACACTGCTGATGGGAATCAGTCGCCATCACCCGGAGAAGAGGCTGGGAACGGTTTTTGAAGGATTCCGGATCGCATCGGAACAGAAAAAGATGGGATTGATCATTTTTGGGGATGGGCCGTTTCGTTGGATGATCAAGCGTCAGAGTAAGGATATAAAACATCTGAAACTGATGGGATTTAAATCCAACCGGGAAGAGCTGGCTGATATCCTTTCCAGTGCCGACTTTTTTGTGCATGGTTCCGCGGCCGAAACATACGGTCTGGTGGTGGCCGAAGCGATCTGCAGCGGTTTACCCGTGATTGTTCCCGGACATGGCGGAGCAGGGGATTTGGCAGAAAAATCATTTTCGGAAGTGTATGAGCCGGGTGATGCCAGAGGGATGTCAGAGGCGATTATGAGAATGCTTGACCGAGATCGTGAAAAGATGGTCGAAGCGTGTGCCGATGCCGCTCTAAACAGAATCGGAACCATGGATGACCACTTTCGATTGCTTTTTGAGGTGTATCAGAAAATGGTGGATGAGCGGTTACGTAAATCCTGATCGGTTTCTGCACCTTGTGCCATTTTGAAACGCGATTCTCTGATACATAAGGCAGGAGTGTCACCTCCAAACAGCAAAATCCTGATACTTCAGGCAGGAGTACCACATCCCTCCGGCGAAAACCTGATTTTTGATAAGACACGAGGGCCACGCTCCGATTCCACACTGTCAAAACTTTCCGAAACGGAGATTCACCATACCGGTAAGGCCGGACAGGTTGGAATCATCGGTGCCATCCAGGGTAACATTGGAGGCATACCGGTAGTGCAGGCCGCCGCTGATCCGGAACCAGCGGGTAACATTCACGAATGCGTTGACTCCCGGCTGAAGTACAAAATAGCTGTCCCGGGTGCTCTCCACGTCGATGTCACGGTCATCAAACCGGACATTTCCGGATCCGATCAGGAGCTGTCCGCCCACGTGGACCAACCGGTAGGACTTGTTCACATACTCCAGCTCAAGCCCGCCGTAATTGGTACGGAGTTTGGGTTCCGCTATCCCGGGGTGAGGCCAGTCTACCGGATCGACATCTTTGGTGCGATACCCGGATAGTCCGATATGCAGGGCGTGCAATTCGGAAAGATTCAGGATCCATGCCCCGCGGGTTCCGGAAAAATACACGAGTTCATCATTAAAGGAAGTATAACCATACACCAGTGCGCCGAAACCTCCGTGACGTACCGTCGAGCCCAGCAGGGTTTGGGTGGAAGTCTGGTTGAAACGGGTTCTGTTCTGATAGAGAACCCGGTGATCGGCATCCGTTTCCCGGGTTAATACCGGGTTCATTCCGGATGGGATGGATTGGTATGATGCGTCCCATATGTAACCATTGGTACTTTGGGGCCCGCTGCTGTAACCATGGGAGGTGGCAGCAGTCATCATAAGAACGCAAAAAATAGCTGTAGCGAGGAAAAGGGACTTCAAGGGGCTCATAATCTGTGCATCAATAATGTTGTGATTTTAATAAAGAGCAGTAATTCCGGATTTTAAAAAGCACCGAATTTAAGAGTAAGCACAGCATTAACTCCGGAGAAATCACTGTCGCGGTAACCGGCTTTGTCAATACCGCTTGTCAGCCGCCAGCTGGCACCGGCCGCGATCCGGAAGAAATGGGTAATATTCAGCTCAGCGTGCAAACCCGGCTCGAAGACAAAAAAGGCATTGGTATTCTCGTCAATTTCATTGAAGTCTTTGTCGCGGGTTGTTAATCCTCCGGCACCGATTAAAGCGGATGCGGTCCAGTGAACCAGACGATAGGTATTATTGGTGTATTCTGTTTCAAAACCACCGTAACCCATGGCTGCCAGTTCCTGAACACCGGCTTCCATTTGTTGCGGTACCGTGTGTTCCGAGACAAGGCCGTACCCGCCACCTCCGATCGAAATGGCATGTTCGTTGGCAAAATTGATAATCCAGCCACCCCGTCCGCCGACCCATACAGCGCCGTCGCCATCGACCTGACCGAATTTGACAACCGGCCCGCCAAACCCGCCGTGCCTGATGTCGTTTCCGAAAAGGGTCTGAACTTCCTGGCTATGAGAAGCTGCCGGATTACCGATAATACAAATTGCCAGAATCAGTACAGCAATAACGGAAACGGAGTTGTGGGATATTTTTTTCATGATGTTTTCAGGATCAAAAGTTAATAGTTGAAAAATAAGCGCAATGATTTTCTCAGATCAATACGGAGGATATTTTTTTTTGTTGCAAAAGCTCCCGGTACAACCGGTATTTCAATGTAAATA
>SLLW01000180.1 GCA_007133875.1 Balneolales bacterium
GGGTTCACATTGTCGGAGAAGGAGCTTGCGACCTGATCCATATCGGTCAGGCGGTACTTCATTATAAAGGGGACATCCGTTACTTCATGGATACCGTGCACAACTATCCCACGTATTCAGAAGCATACCGGGTGGCAGCCTTTAACGGAGTCAACCGGGTACATAAAAGCGGCGTGAAATACAAAAATCTGATCTCAGGCCAATAGTATGTAGTACGTGATGGGGGGCTTGAAAAAGGCGTAATTTTATACTGCTCCGGCCGCACAACGTCACTGCCTGAATCATTACAGCCTGTTCGAAAACCGACAGGCTGTTCCAGGTTTTTTGTACCTGTTACCCTTTTTCCGGGATCGGGGCCAGCCGGATATGAAGTTCTTCAAGCTGGTCGGCATCCACTTCATTCGGACAGTCATCCATCAGGCTAATAGCCCGCTGGTTTTTCGGGAATGCGATGACTTCACGCAGGCTCTTCGCACCGGTCAGCAGCATCGCTACCCGGTCAAGTCCCAGAGCGATTCCGCCATGCGGTGGCGCACCGAACTTGAACGCATCCAGAAGGAATCCGAATTTCTGACGCGCTTCCTCTTCCCCGATACCGAGCGCTTCAAACATGCGCGACTGCACCTCTGAATTGTGAATACGAATAGAGCCCCCGCCAATCTCGCTGCCGTTCATCACCAGATCGTAGGCACGGGCCCTGACATTCCCCGGATCGGTCTCCAGCATATCCATATCTTCTTCCCGGGGGGATGTGAACGGGTGATGCATGGCATAAAAGCGGCCATCTTCCTCATCATATTCCAACAAGGGGAAGTCGGTTACCCAAAGCAGGTTGTACTTCGAGGTGTCGATCATGTCGTACTCTTTGGCAATCATCAGCCGAAGATCACCAAGCTGGTTGTAGACTGTCTTTTTTGATCCGGCAAGGATGAGTATCAGGTCCCCTTTATTCGCTCCACTCTTGTTCACCATTTCGAGGGTTACCTCTTCGGAGACAAACTTGCTGACACTGGAGTAGACTTCATCTTCATTATTTTTGATGTAAATCAATCCGCCGGCACCCAGTTCATCCTGGGCGCGTTTTGTAAGGCGATCCATCACTCCACGCCCCAGTGAGCCCATTCCGGGAACCACAAACCCGACAACGGTTCCGCCGTCGGCTACGGTTTTGGAAAACACACGAAATTCGGAATCTTTTACGATATCCGAAAAACCTACGAAGGTCATCCCGAAACGGGTATCGGGCTTGTCGCTGCCATAGGTAGTAATCGCCTCCTGATAACTCATTCTCGGAAACGGTACCGGAACCTCCACCCCGGCGGTCTCCCTGAGGATGCGCTGCATGAGGCCCTCACCCATGTGGTAAATCCGGTCCTCGTCAACAAACGACATTTCAACATCAATCTGGGTAAATTCAGGCTGGCGGTCGGCCCGAAGATCCTCATCGCGGAAACATTTGACGATCTGGAAGTAGCGGTCCATTCCGGAGACCATCAAAATCTGTTTATAGGTCTGCGGACTCTGCGGGAGTGCATAAAACTTTCCCGGGTTGACCCGGCTTGGGACCAGATAATCGCGGGCGCCTTCCGGGGTGCTTCGCATCAGGAATGGCGTTTCAATTTCAGCAAACTCGTTCTCGTAGAAATAATTTCGGGTGCTCTTATATATTGCCGAACGGAGCAGCATGTTGCGCTGCATGGCCGGACGTCGCAGATCCAGATACCGGTATTTCAAACGCAGATCTTCGTTGGTTTTGACATCATCTTCAATGGCAAATGGGGGTGTCTCCGACTTGGAGTAGATCACCAGCTTTTTTACCCGAAGTTCGATCGAACCGGTTTTTATGTTCGGATTCACATTTTCGGAATCGCGTTCGCGAATTTCGCCCTCAACGCCAATCACATATTCGGAGCGCAGCTGATCGGCCGTTTTATGTGCCTCTTCATCGTCCTGCGGGGAAAAGACCACCTGAGTAAGACCGTACCGGTCACGCAGGTCAATAAAAATTACCCCGCCAAGATCTCTGCGGGTATCCACCCATCCATTCAAAATAACCGTTTCGCCCGTCTGTTCGCGGGTTAATTCACCACATGTATGTGTTCTGAGTAAAGTCATGTCCTATTCAACTGAATAATGAATACAAATAAAAACGATCCGGGTTCTGCAGAAAAGAGTGACAAACTACGAATATTACAGATCAATCGCTTTCCCCTGTTTGTCGGCCAACCATAAAAAAACCCTGAGTCAGGCACGTAATGGTACATGAATCAGGGTTCAACGTTGGTAGCGTGGGGCGGAATTGAACCGCCGACCTCCGGGTTATGAATCCGACGCTCTAACCAACTGAGCTACCACGCCAAAAATCCCAAGACTTCAAATATAAGAAAAATCATCCCGCAGAGAAAATTAATCCCTTAAAAAACTTACATTCCATTCGGATTATTTGATAGATGAATATGGAAGTGAAAACCTGTATTTTCTCCCTCCTGTTTATCTTACGTTTTCGGTACGCAACTACTATATTTCCTATTTATACGTAATCATGGCAAAGAAAATCACGGAACGATCAAACGACTATTCCCAGTGGTACCTGGATGTTGTTCGGGAGGCACAGCTGGCATCACACTCACCGGTAAGGGGGTGCATGGTGATCAAGCCGAACGGATATGCTTTGTGGGAAAACATGCAGCGTCAGCTGGATGATATGTTCAAAGAGACCGGGCACCAAAACGCCTACTTCCCGCTTTTCATTCCGAAATCGTTCCTGTCAAAGGAGGCGCAGCATGTGGAAGGGTTTGCCAAGGAGTGCGCCGTCGTCACCCATAGTCGGCTCATCAATACCGAGGATGGCATCGCGGTTGATCCCTCCTCCAAACTGGAAGAGGAGCTGATTGTCCGCCCCACCTCCGAAACCATCATCTGGGACACGTACCGCGACTGGATCCAGTCTTACCGCGATCTCCCCATTCTCATCAATCAATGGGCGAATGTCGTTCGCTGGGAGATGCGAACCCGGCTCTTCCTCCGTACCATGGAGTTCCTGTGGCAGGAAGGACACACTGCACATGCCACCGAACAGGAGGCGCGTGAGGAGGCGTACCGGATGCTCGAGGTGTACCGATCCTTTGCCGAAGATTACATGGCGATGCCGGTTGAAACCGGTGTTAAAACCGAATCCGAACGATTTGCCGGTGCCGTGGACACCTACTGTATCGAGGCTATGATGCAGGATGGCAAAGCCCTCCAGGCCGGAACCTCCCATTTTCTCGGACAAAACTTTGCCAAAGCGTTTGACGTACGGTTCCAGGACAGCGACGGCAAGGAGAAGCTGGTCTGGGCAACCAGCTGGGGCGTATCCACACGGCTCATCGGTGGCATGATCATGACACATTCCGATGACAACGGTTTGGTGCTGCCTCCCCGACTGGCGCCCACGCAGGTGGTCATTGTGCCCATTTGGCGTAATGATGATGAAAAAGCGAGTGTCTCCGAATATGGCAACACACTCTTTCAATCCCTTAAAGAGGCCGGTATCCGGGTTCGTTTCGACGATCGTGACCAGTACAAGCCGGGATGGAAATTTGCCCAGCATGAGGTTGAGGGTACTCCGCTTCGCATTGCCATCGGCCCGCGGGATGTCGCCAACAACAAGGTTGAACTTGCCCGGCGGGATACACTGAACAAGGAACTGGTCGACCGGGAAGGGCTCGAACAGCGCATTCCCGAAATCCTGGAAACGATACAATCCGACTTGTTCAAAGCCGCTGCAGAACGCACTCGCAGACAGACACATACGGCATCCGACTATAATGAGTTCAAAAATCTGCTCGAGTCCGAAGGGGGGTATATCCTGGCACATTGGGACCGCACTGCGGAAACCGAGGAACAGATTAAAAATGAAACCAAAGCGACTATACGCTGCCTCCCCCTCAAACCAGAAAAAAATCCCGGTAAATGCATGATCAGCGGTAAAGAGTCGCCATATCCGGTGTTGTTTGCACGTTCCTATTAACCAAGTCACGCTCTGTCACCATATCCGCAATGAATAAACCGAATCGATATCGTCACCTTTTACTGGCGACGGCCGATCAGAGCCGCGAAACGGATCGATTAACCATCGAATCCCTTGGTATTCCGGGAGATACCTTGATGGAGATCGCCGGTAACCGCTCAGCGGATGTGATATCCTCGGATTTCCCGACCGGAAGCACGGTTCTGTTCGTCTGCGGAAAAGGCAATAATGCCGGAGACGCCCTTGTTGCCGCCCGGCTGCTGCTCAATGACGGGTACCAGGTGATCATCTATCCGGTTATGGGCACCGACGGTTTATCTGTTGATGCGGAACGGAATCGTAAACGGCTGCTCCACATTGCCGGGGAAATGGGCACGGAAATACCGTTCTGGGACCGCTGGAAGAATCCGCAACCGGCCGATGTCATTGTCGACGGGATTTTCGGCACCGGACTCAAGAGCGCGGTCAGGCAACCCGTGTCCGATGTTATCACCCGGATCAACGAGTCCGGCAAGCCGGTGTATGCCCTGGATATCCCGTCCGGGCTGAATTGCGATACGGGTGACGTACAGGGAATAGCGGTGAACGCTGTGAAAACACTACAGTTTGGCCTGAGAAAATTGGGTTGTTATTTGGGTGATGGGCCATCACAAAGCGGAGATCGGCTCCTGCTTCCCCTGCCCTTTCCCGATATTTATATGCAGGATATCACGGTCCGATTGCTGGATGAAGCCGGGGACCCGGAACAACTGCTGAAACCCGCCAGGCCGGCCGGTATTGAGCCGTCAACCGAAACTTTCGGCACTCATTCTGCCGGAAGCCACATCCGCCAACTTCACAAATACAATAATGGTGTTGTTCATGTCATCGGCGGATCCCCCGGGCTAACCGGCGCTCCGTTATATGCGGCACGCGCGGCCTGGTCGGCAGGAATGGGGGCCGTAACTCTGATTCACCCGGCGAAATGGCTGCACACCATGGATGTACAAGCTCCGGCACTGATAAAAAAACCGATCGGGGCGGATACCAGCTCACATTTCACAGAAAACGATGCCGATGAGGTTCTCTCCCTGATTTCGGGGAAAAAGGGCGTTGTCGTACTCGGGCCGGGCATTGGCCGTGAGGATCAGACCATGGCATTTGTAAGAA
>SLLW01000441.1 GCA_007133875.1 Balneolales bacterium
CGACCTCATTCGTGCCGTCCAGTGCCGCTTTGAACCGCTCCTGCCCTTCGGCAAGCCGGTTGGCGATACTTTCGGTAACAACAATCGAGTTGTCGACCAGCAGACCGATTGCCAGCGCCAGGCCGGTGATCGATATAATATTGAGTGTAATCCCGGCGACATACATCGCGGCAAAGGTGGCGGTAATAGAAACCGGAATACTCATGGCCACTACAAAAGCGATCCGCCATCCGCCCATAAAGAGCAAGAGAATGAAAATCACAACCGTGAGTGCAATGAGCGCCGACTGTGCCAGGTTGTTGATGGAGGCCTCAATGAAATCACCCTCGTTGCTGAGAATCTGCATGGTGACACTGGAGGGCAGAATCTGCCCCAAACCCTGCATTTCGTCAATTACCCGGTGTGCAACATCGAGAGTATTGGCGTCGGACTGTTTCTGGATCTGGACCGTGACACTGTTTTTCCCGTTCACCTCTTCGATCGAGTTAATGTCGGCATAGGTGTTTTCGACACGGGCCACATCGGAGACGCGAATCGGTACGCCGTCATCATCAATACGTATGACCGTTTGCTCTATTTCGTAGAGCGAACGATACATGGCATCAGCGCGGAGGCTGTAATTGATGCGGTCGGTGGTCAGGCTGCCGATGGGCTGGTTGACATTATTGTTCTGAATCGCCGAAACCACATCCGACGGAACCACACGGTGACGGCTCATGTCCGCCGGCTCCAGCCCCACATAAAAACTTCGCTGCAGACCTCCCTGGGTCTCAGCAGATGCCACGCCGTGCAGCCGTTCAAATCGCGGCTCGATCATATCAACCGACATCTGACGCAGTTCATCGAGGCCGAGCACCGACGACTCGACACTCAACTGCATGATGGGTGCACTTTCCGGATCAAACTGGAAGATGACCGGCTCGCGCGCGTCGGTGGGAAGTTGCGGACGAATCCGGTCAATCGCTTCCCGCAGTTTCATTTCGGTTGATTCGATATGGGTACCGGGCTTCAGGCGTAATATGAGAAAGGCCCCGCCACGGCGGACATTCGACTCCAGTTCATCAATCCCCTCTACACCCATAATGGCGCCTTCAACCGGTTCCACCACCAGGCGGGACATATCTTCCGGGGCTACATTGGAATAGCCCAGCGAAACCGCCAGTACCGGGATGTTGAATTGCGGCATCAGTGTGATTTTCAGGTTCGCCAGTGAAAACAGGCCAAACCCCACCACCAGTAACGACATCATAAAGACCGTTACCGGCCGCTTCAGAATTCGCTCTGTTATGGTGATTTTTTTCATCTGTTTAAGATTTTCGTTTTATAATGACAGATGTAATACCATGAGAGTTTTAATCATACACCTGCGAAGCAGAATTTGTGCTCAGTCATGGATATTTCATGTTGCCTCCGTCAGTGGATCTTCTTTGCGCATATCCGTGAATCCGGCTTTTTCGGCCAGTCGATTCAACAGAAAATACATACAGGGAACAGCGAAAAGCATCAGCAAGGTGGACATGGCCAGGCCACCGATAACGGTACGGGCCATCGGACTCCAGGTCTCTGAACCGGCACCCAGCTGCAGTGCAAGCGGAATCATTGCGAGAATGGTGGTGAGGGCGGTCATCAGAATCGGGCGGAGCCTGCGGGTCGCCCCGTTGACAATCGCCTGATGCCGTTCCTGTCCTCGCGCCTGCAAAATTTTAATGTAATCGATCATCACAATCCCGTTGTTTACCACAATCCCGGTCAGCAAAACCAGTCCGACCATAGCCGTTACGCTCACCGGCGTACCGGTCGCCCAGAGCATCAACAGTACCCCGGTCAGCGCCAGGGGTATGGTTACAATGATGATGAGCGGTTCAAGCAGACTTTCAAACTGCGAAGCCATCACCATATAGGTCAGCACACCCGCGATGATGAAAGCGATCATCAGGAAGAAAAACGAATCCTGCTGATCCTCCGCCGCACCACCGACCTCATACCGGTATCCTTCCGGCCAGTCCATTGTATTGAGAGCCGCGCGGGTCCGTTCGGTGGCCGAACGCAGGTCGGTACCGCCAAGATCGGCGTTGATTTCGACCATCCGTTCCTGGTTGATGCGATGGATGCTCGAGGGACCGGTCACCCGCTCGATTTGGGCCAGGTTCTTGAGCGGCATCCAGTCACCGGCCGGGGTCCGCAACTGGATCTCTTCCACAAGCCCGGAATGTGCCCGGTCGAATGGATCGAGCTGCACCAATACTTCAAATTCAATACCCTGATCAACAAATGTCGTTGCAACATCTCCGCGTACCGCATTGCTAACGGCGCTGGTCACCTGTGCGGTGTTCATGCCAACGCGTGCGATCCGTTCGCGATCCATATTGATGCGCAATTCCGGACGCCCCTGGTCGGCCGAACTGAACAACCCGGCAATACCGTCAATATTGCGCATCTGATGCATGGCGGCAAATGCCAGATCCTCCCGAATTTCGGGGTCGAATCCGTAAATATGAACAATAAGGCCGGTTTCGCCATCCGGACTGAGCGGATCTTCCCGCAGCTCGCGAATATTGGCGGCCGGTACCTCCGTAAGTGCTTCCAGCAACGATGCGGTGATCTCCTGCTGACCGCGGGCACGATCCTGTACCGGAACCAGCTCAATCCGGATCACCCCCTGATTGCCTCCGGGATTGTCGGCCCCTTCGATACCAATCTTGTCGCCATAATCCGACACTACCAGCCGGGTTTCCGGAACCTCGCGGGCGATCACATCCTCCACCTGGCGAATGGTGCGCTCCAGTTCAAACAGGTTGATCCCCGGCTCGCGCTGTATCTCCAGCACGATGTTATTCTCATCCACTTCAGGAAAAAATTCACCGCCCAGCTGATAAAATATCGGCAAAGAAGCCAGGAGCAACACAAATGCGATAAGTACAATAAGTCCGCTTCGGGGAAGGACGGAATCGATCATACGGCGATACCTGTTTTCCAACCGATCGAACATCCTTCCGAGCGTTGGGGCTACATTGCCGGCAAAAAACGAACCGATCGCGTGAAACAGTGCTGCAAGCGCCAAATAGATCGGATACAGCGGAAGGAATACCAGAAATACCGGAATACTGATGATACGGGTGGCGACTGAGCGTTTCCGCCAGGCAAGCAGTCGCTGCAACGGAGTCAATGCTGTCTTACGGCCCGCTGCCTCCCCCGACTGCTCATCCTTGTGTCGCTGCTCCCACCCGAAAAAGCGGGACGCCATCACCGGAATCAGGGTTAATGCCACCAGAACCGAGACAATCAATGCAAACGATACGGTCAGCGCCAGATCCCGGAACAATAGTCCGGCTATGCCGGGCACAAACAGGACCGGCAGAAAGACCACCAGTGTGGTAAGGGTCGACATCACCACCGGTCCGGAGACCTCCCGGGCCCCTTTCACCGCGGCGTTGCCGCCATCCTCGCCGTCCTCGCGGAACCGGAAAATATTTTCAAGAACCACCACAGCGTTGTCGACCACCAATCCCACCGCCAGTGTGAGGCCGGAGAGGGAGATGATATTCATGCTCACATCAGCCCAATGCATGATGCTGAATGTCGCAACGATGGAAACCGGAATAGAGACGGCCACGATAAGCGATGATCGTCCGCTGCGCAGGAAAAGGAGCAGCATCAGCATCACCAGAAAAATTGCCTGGAAACCGGTCAGGATAAGGTTCCGGATGGACATCTCTATAAAGTCGGCCTGATTGGTGAGCACATCCAGGCGCACCCCGGACGGAAGGATTGTTCTCAGATCCTCCAGAGAGCCCATCACCCCCCCGGCGGCCATGACCACATTGCTGTCGCTCTGGCGATAGATATTGATGATAACCCCGTCGTTGCCCTGCACACGCACGTTCCCGATGGGTTGCGCGATGCCGTCTTCGACGCGGGCGACATCCTTCAGATAGATCGGGTTCCCGTCATTGGTTCCGACAATGGTCTGGCGGATCTGATCAATATTGCGAAAATCGCCGACGGTGCGCAGTGAGTAGGTGGTTTCGCCCTCTTCGAGCTGGCCTGCCGGTACCTGGATATTTTCACTACTGAGGGTGCCGGAAATGTCCGATATATCAAGATTGTAGGCGCGCATATCGGAGTTGCGGATGCGGATGTTGATCTGCCGGTCGTAACCGCCGGCGGTGGCGGCCGATGCGACGCCGCTGATCCGCTCGATCCGTTGCTCAAGTTGCTGGGTTGCGATGGTGCGCAGTTCGCGCGGACTCCGGGTTTCACTGGTGAGGGTCAGGACCACAACCGGCTCGTCGTTGGGATCGTACGAGAAGACAACCGGCTGCTCGGCATCCTGCGGGAGGGTCCGGCGGATCATGTCAAGCTGCTTGCGCACTTCGGTTTCGGCGTGGAAGAGATTGGTCCCCCAGTCAAAATTGAGGCGTACAACCGATGCCCCCTGACTGGATTGTGACCGTACGCGCTGAATACCGGAGACGCTGCCGACGGTCTCTTCGATGGGACGGGTGATGAGGGTCTCGATATCTTCCGGAGCCACCCCTTCGTAGGTGGTATATACCGTTACGGTCGGAAAAGAAACATCGGGATAGAGATTCAGCCGCAGATTCATCAGGCCGAAAATCCCGAATCCAATGAGGATGAGGCTGGCCATCAAGATGGTGACCGGCCGGTTTACTGCAAGTTGGGATAAATTCATCATAGATTACCGGTCACTGCGTCCGCTTCCACGGCCCTGACCCTGACCCTGGCCGGATCCGCCGGGTCGTTCTGCCTGGCCGTTCTCAAGATCCTGTTCTCTGCCGGGGCGATCCTGTCCGACAATCCGGATCGGTTCGCCATCGCTGAGGTTCCGTTGCCCGGTCACGATCAATGTTTCGCCCTCTTGCAGTCCGGAGAGCACTTCGACGCGCTCGCCTTGCTCCAATCCAAGTTCCAGTTCGCGCTGTTGTGCAACGGTATCACCGACCGACACAAAAGCGTTGTATGTGCGCCGGATTTCAACGGTGTTGGTTTCGGGTTCGATGTAGGTGTCAATTTGTTCCAGCATGGCTGAGCGTGGTATCACGATTGTATTATCCCGGGTGAGGGTGGTGATGCGGGCTTCCACCAGGGCGCCCTGCCGGATAAAATTGCTGACATCGGTCAGGCTGACCACCACTTC
>SLLW01000420.1 GCA_007133875.1 Balneolales bacterium
ACGAATTGAACTGCTGACCAGTGACCTGGAAGATGATCCGGACAATCTGAGTCTGATGGAGGAGATTTACGAATTGTATCAGGCAATCGGTGATCGTCAGAACGCCAGAAGTATGGCGGAAGCGATGTATGAAAAGGACCCAACTCCTGAAAATATACTCAGGCTTGCCGACAAAGCGGAGAATGAAGGTGACCGTGAACTTGCCAACCGTTATTTGGCTGAAGCACATGAAAAACAAAGCGGCAGTGAGAAAGCCGCAACATCGTTGAGAATTGCTGAAAACCATCTAAGTTTGCGGAATCTGCAGAATGCGAGGGATTATGCCAGGCGTGCAGCAAATGAAAATCCGAACTCGGGTGAACCATTTGTGGTAATCGCACAGGTTTATGGCCAGGCCGTATCGAGATGTGCCGGTTCCGAGATGAGCCGTCGGGACAAAGCGGTTTATTGGTTGGTTCTTGATTACCTGGATCGCGCACGAGAACGTAACAGTAATGTTGCAAGTACTGTTAATCGTCTCTATCGTACATACGAACCTGTAACTCCCTCTGCGGAAGAAAAGTTTTATCAAAACTGGAGCGCCGGTGACAACCTGATGATCAACGGTACTCTCAAAGAGTGTTATTCCTGGATTGCCGAAGAAACAACCATTCGGTAGATCGCACGGCCAGACAGTCGGTCCGGGAATTATTTCTTTTCAATTCCACTCGTAGCTAACCTGTATCTGCCTGAGGCAGTTTAACGGGTAGTTTCTGTAAAGCCCTATACTGGCTGATATGGTAAGTGTATGGGAGGGGTACAGGACTAATTGTCTTTAATAACTGTAAAATCATGAATAACTTTCAGGATAAAAAATCCCGTGGCCGAAAGACCAAGAAGAAAAATAAAGGCCGGCCAAAGGGGAAGCGTCCAAATAATCAGAATAAACAGGGCGGGAAAATGCCGACCTTCCTGGATAACCAGCACGTAAAACCTGCCGGTATCTATTCAGGTGTCATTGAACTCACTGAGAAAGGTGTGGGTTTTTTACGCAAACTGGATCATGAGTTCACCGCTACTCCCCAGGATCCTTTTGTGGTTCCTGATATGGTTCGGTTTTTCAATCTGAAGCCCGGATTGCTCGTGGAGGGAGAAATCGAGCAGGATCAGCGTGGCAACAAGCGCCTCATCAGTGTGAATAAGGTGAATGACGAACCCTATGAAAAATGGGCCAAAGCAGTTCGTTTTGATCTGCAAACCCCCATTATGCCGATTGAACAAATCAAGCTGGCCCGCCAGCCCGACGAGATTGAGCAACGGGTTATTGATCTTATCGCACCGATCGGTAAAGGTCAACGAGCGCTAATTGTCGCTCCTCCCCGTACGGGAAAAACCGTTCTGCTGAAAAATATCGCCAATGCTATCGATGAGTATCATCCCGATATCGCACTGGCCGTCCTCTTGGTAGATGAACGTCCGGAAGAAGTGACCGATTTTATGCGGACAACCAAAGGCCGCGTATTCGCTTCATCAAATGACAAATCCACCAAGAGTCATACCCGTATTTCTGAAATGGCTTTGGGACATGTAAAACGAAAAGCAGAAATGGGTCAGGATGCCGTTCTGCTTATCGACTCTATAACCCGGTTAAGCAGGGCATATAATGCAGCCCAGAGCGGTGGTGGCCGTACCATGTCGGGCGGACTCGATATTCGCGCACTGAACATTCCCAAGAAGATATTTGGATCTGCCCGGAAAATCGAAAACGGAGGGTCACTGACAATTATTGCTACCTGTCTCGTCGAAACCAATTCCCGCATGGATGATCTCATATTTGAAGAGTTCAAAGGAACCGGGAATATGGAGTTGGTTCTGGACCGGGAAGTGGCAAATGACCGGATTTTTCCCGCCATTAATATCGCCGCTTCCGGAACCCGGAATGAAGACAAATTTATCGAGGATTCTCTGGAGGAGCGGAATATGGTGCGACGCTATCTGCTGAAAAAGTCACCAAAAGAGTCGATGTCGAGCCTGCTTCAGGTATTGAAGCGAACAGACAGCAATGAAGAGTTGCTAAATCAAATTGCAGCTTATGTGTGATGCCGCCTTCCGGTATGCCTATCGCTGTTTCAATCAGTAAGTAGGCAAACTCGGGTCAATCTCTTCCGCCCACTTCAAAATACCGCCCTTCAGGTTTTTGACATTTGAAAACCCGGCCGCCATGAGGGTACGGCATGCTTCGGCACTTCGGGCACCGCTGCGGCAGTAGATGACAAACGGTTTCTCTTTATCTGCTTCCAGTTCGCCAAGCCTGCTGCTGAGTTGCCCCAGCGGGATGAGGGTTCCGCCGATATCGACAAGATCCTTTTCGTACTGTTGCCGGACATCAATCAGTGTAATCGGCTGATTTTCGTCTTTAATCTTCTTCAGTTCCTGAACAGTGATTTCTTCAACAGTCATGGTGTCACTTCTGTTTAATCGGGTTTATAACGGTCTAGTTTAAACTGTTCCCCAAGATAAAGTTTTCTGGCCTCCTTATCCTCAGCTAAAAAGTCTGATGAACCCTCTTTCAGAATGCGGCCCTCAAACATCAGATAAGCCCGGTCGGTAATTGCCAGCGTTTCATGAACATTATGATCGGTGATAAGAATTCCAATATTTTTGGTTTTTAAACGTGAAATTATCTGCTGGATATCTTCAACGGCAATGGGATCTACGCCTGCGAATGGCTCATCCAAAAGCATGAAATCAGGTTTGGTAACCATGGCACGCGCAATCTCGGTTCTGCGGCGCTCACCACCCGAAAGGTTATAACCCTTACTGTCAACAACGGTTTTAAGATTAAACTCCTCAATAAGTTCATCTGCCCATTCCCGACGTTCTGCTTTGCTCATATCATAGAACTCAAGGATGGATTCCAGATTTTGACGAACGGTCAGATTCCGGAAGACACTTGCTTCCTGTGAGAGATAACCGATGCCGAGCCGGGCCCGTTTGTACATTGGCAGGGTTGTAATGTCCTTGTCATTTAAAAATATTTTTCCGTTCTCCGGTCGCACAAGCCCGACAACCATATAAAACGTTGTGGTTTTACCTGCACCGTTTGGTCCCAGAAGCCCCACAATTTCGGACTGATTAACCGATATTTCGACATGATCCACCACGGTCCGTTTTTTATAACGCTTGACCAGATCCCTGCAATGCAGTTTTTGTCGAACCGTTTCTTGCATATATGGTTGATTGATTGGTTCCACCTGTGGACCCGCACTTCGTTTACATTATGGTAGTAAGGGATGCAACGGCCGATTCGAACAGATATTTACCGTGATCGGAACCGAGTTTCTTTTCAACAGCACGTTCGGGGTGCGGCATCATCCCGACGACATTTCGATTCTTGTTGCATATACCGGCGATATTGTCAACTGAGCCATTTGGATTGGCAAGACGGGTAGTTTCACCGTGGTCGTCCGTGTACCTGAAAACAATCTGGTCATTATCTTCGAGTTTCTTGCGCAGATCCTCTTCAGCAAAGTAGTTGCCTTCACCATGTGCAATGGGGATCTGCAGCAGGGTATCATCCGGAACCATGGATGTAAAGGGGGTATTACGTGATTCGCACTTGAGATTTACAAATTTGCAGGCAAACCGGAGATGTTCGTTGGCCATCATGGTCCCGGGAAGCAGCCGGGCTTCCAGAAGTATCTGAAAACCGTTACAAATCCCAAGAACCGGCCCTCCCTTTTGGGCGAAGTCAGAAACAGCATTCATCACAGGTGAGAAACGTGCGATCGCCCCGCTTCGCAGGTAATCACCATAGGAAAATCCGCCGGGTACAATAACGGCATCTACATCTCCGATATCCGATTCCTTGTGCCAGATAAAGGTGGTATCAATTCCGTGAATATGTTTCAGGGCGTGATAGGCATCGTGATCGCAATTGGATCCCGGGAAAACGAGTACTCCAAATTTCATGGCTCTTATTTTTTTAAAATGACTGGATTCAGGCGTTGTCTGGAATACGGATTTCGTAGTTTTCCATCACCATGTTGGCAAGCAGTTTTTCACAAGCCTGTTCGGCAATTTTACGGGCTTCTTCCGGGTTGTCTGTGTCGACGTCGAGTTGAACAAATTTGCCGATTCGAACACTTGAAATATCTTTAAAGCCCAGGTTTTCAAGGGCATGATGGGATGCTTTTCCTTTGGGGTCCAAAATGGATTCGCGGAGGGTAATGACGATCTCTACCTGCATGGCATAAATAATTAGTGGTGGTTGGAAGTTCTAAAGGTAAAGCCTTTATGCTTTAGCTGCCAGTTGTTCCGTAACAGTTCGTATGAAATCGGATGTTTTTTTATAGTCCATTTCCGACTGGTTGATCCATGTTACATCTTTCCAGCGCCGAAACCAGGTCAGTTGCCTGCGGGCATATCGGCGGGTAGCTGTTTTTATCTGTTCACGAAGTTCCCCGGCGGATATTTTGCCCTGCAGATGGGCGATGCTTTCGCGGTATCCAACAGTCTGAAGTGACTGAAGCGATGGTTCATAACCCATATCAAGGATGGATTTCACTTCATCAAGAAGCCCCTCCTGAATCATTTGATCAACTCTCCGGTTAATCCGGTCATGTAATTCGTGACGGTCACGGTTCAGGCAGAAAACAACGGTATCGGCGGGTACCGTGAGATCCCTGTTCCTGTGAAAGCTGCTGAACGGTTTCCCGGTCTGCATCCAGACATCCAGTGCCCGGAACATCCGGTGTGGATTGGGTCCGTCAATACGGCGGGCATACTCAGGATCAACATTCTCCAGCCGTTTTCTTATCTCTTCCAGTCCGGAATTGTCAGCGATAGTCTCCAGCTCACGAATGTTGGAATCGTTCTTGGGTGGTATTTGGTCCAGCGGACGGATAAGGCTTTCGATATAGAGTGTGCTGCCACCGACGATAAGAACGGGCTTGCCCTGTTTTTGGATGTCACGCTTCCACTGGCGGACTCGGTCGGCAAAGCCGGACGCTGTTGCAGTAACATCGGGATCCAGTACGGATATAAAATAGTGAGGAATTTCTTCAAGCACCGATGGGGGTGCTTTGGCGGTACCGATATCCAGGTATTTGTAACATTGACGGGCGTCAGCGGAGATAATCGGAGTGTTGAAATGTCGTGCAATTTGCAG
>SLLW01000405.1 GCA_007133875.1 Balneolales bacterium
CGGATCTGGAGGCTGAATGTACTGCACTCTCGGAACCGTTACGGGAAACCGGGTTGTCCTCCCCTTATCATGCCTTACTGTTGCGACGAATTCAGGATGATCGCCACCTGATTGCAAAGCTTTTACGGCTCAACTCATACGGCCTGGCCGAAATGGAAACCCATCATCCCCTGATCCGTCAGATCATCGACCAGGCCTGCCACCCTTCCACCAGCCGTTTTGTTTACGGACTTGCGGTGATGCTGGAACGAAATCTTTTGGCCCGTCAACCCGTGGAATCCGGACTTGCCCGGTTACTGGAGATCACCATTCACCCGGAAGTCGAACTATTAGTGAAAAAATCGCGGCCCGACAGCAGTTGTTCGGCACAGCAGCTCATCGTGTCCGATACCATTTGCCTGCTGGGACAGCCCCTCGGTATCGGACAGGGATGGAATCCGACCTGTCAGTCAGCACGGGGAATCAGCCTCTGGAGCCGCCATGCACCCGGCAGCGTACTGGAAATGATTGACACGGTAGCAACTGCCAACGAAATGGAAATGCGCTTTGAGGGGCAGATGATCAATTCGTCACAACTGACTGAGGGCCTGGCCAAGGAGTTTGACTACAATCTTGATGCCGTTTCGGTAGTACTGGTACCCCACCTCGATCTCATCTACTTTGAGATGATGCGCCGGGCATCCGGTCGCGCTGATGATCCTCATAAGTGGGTTAATCCCGCTATGTATGGTGAATGGATTCCCACCGGTTTCACGTCACCCTACAATTACCTGGCCAACGCCATCAGTAATTATGAGCAGTTTTTGCGGACCTTTTATGCATCTCATCACCCGGAATACAACGGAATGCAGGATCTGACATACCCGAACCCTGTCGGAATTTTCCTGACGGCAGCCAATGGCAAACTGCTGGGCTTCCATGCCGTATCCATACTGAGAGTTGCCAAATATGAAGACGAATACCGCATCTATTTCCTGAATCCGAATAATGAGGGCCGGCAAAAATGGCAGTCGGACATTCAGCCGACCGTTGCAGGTAACGGCGAGGTCCCGGGTGAATCCTCCCTGCCTTTTTATCAATTTGCTTCCCGTTTGTATGCGTTCCATTTCAAACCTTCCGATGCGGATGGGTTGGACAAAGTCGCCTCTGATGAAATCGAGAAAGTAACGGATATTGCAAAAAACAGCTGGGGCACATCATATACCTGGCTGGATATTCCTCTCCCGTCTTTATATTAGCCCGCTTTCCAGATAGTCAAATTCCATTTTATCGTTTAATATCATGTATCGTACCCCATGGTAAAACACTCTTCGCGAATCCATTTGAGCCACTCCGCTCTCAAACAAAACATTCGTTTTATACGTGAAAAAATCGGGACACACCCGGTCATCTCTTCAGTGGTAAAAGCCAATGCTTTCGGACATGGTATCGAAACGTTTGTACCAATGGCCGAAAAGTGCGGAATACGTCACTTCTCGGTCGCTTCAAGTTATGAAGCGTCTGAAGTAAAAAAAGCCATCACCCATGACGACAGCCGCATCATGATCATGGGGATCCTCTATCCGGAGGATTTGCCCTGGGTTATTGACAACGAAGTCTCCTTTTTTGTCTTCAATTTCGAGCAACTTGAACTTGCCCGGAAGGTCGCAGTTGATCTGGGCAAACAAGCGGTAATTCATCTTGAACTTGAAACCGGGGGCAATCGTACCGGACTCCCCTCAGCTGAACTGGAAAAAGCGGTGCGATTCCTGAAGAAGCATAAAAACCATCTGCAATTTGAAGGGATCTGCACTCATTTTGCCGGGATCGAATCACTGGCCAATCAATTTCGGATTCTGCGCCAGTTAAAAAATTTCCACGACATGTATAAACGGGTTCGCAGGGTGGGTCATTTGCCCCGAATGAAACACACCGCATGCTCTGCGGCTGCACTTGCTTTTCCTGATACCGTAATGGATATGGTTCGTATCGGAACCGCACAATATGGTATGTGGCCGAGTCCCGATATCTACAATATGCATCTCATGCAGACCGGAAAGGTCAAAGATGCACCATTGAAACGAGTGATGAGCTGGAAAACCGATGTCATGCACCTGAAAAAAGTAAAAAGGGATGAATTCGTCGGGTACGGTACCAGTTACCAGGCGCCGCGTGATATGACGGTTGCCGTGCTGCCGCTCGGCTATTCCAACGGATACCCCAAGGCGCTCTCCAATCGCGGTTATGTTCTGATTCACGGGAAAAAAGCGCCGGTCATCGGACTGGTAAATATGAATGTCTTTATGGTGGATGTAAGCAACATCCCGGATGTCTCCGTCGGCGATGAAGTGGTCCTGATCGGAAAGCAGCGGAATAACGTCATCACCATCAAATCCTTTACAGAATTTACCGATGCCATTAATAACGAACTGGTAAGCAGGCTCCCGATGGCGATTCCCCGCCGGGCTGTACGCTAACCCGTTCGGATGGACTCAAATTACAGATGGTCATACCCAACGCACAGAAGGGGTTTTACTGTAAACAGGCCTCCAGATACCGGTAATCCGTGGTAAGCTCTCCCCTGTGGACGATAACGGCTTTTTTCAGGACATCAGGAAGTGCAAGATCATTCCAGTCCCCGGACCAATCGGCGGAAGCAAGCCCCGGAATCCAGGGCCGCAGCATCCGGCTGAAATGTTCGGATGATTCCCGCGGCAATTCGCTGGGCAGGATATCTACCGCCATCACCGCGACTCCCGGCCCTTCAAATCCCATGGTGTGCGTATCGGATAACGGATTGTAAATGAATACAGGATCCTCAATGCCGGTCGCTTTTTCGGTGCATTCGATGGATCCATGCGGGTCGCAGGTGATGTCGCCGATAACCCGAAGACGGGGAGGGGTGTCAGAATCATGGTTTCGGAGCCATGATTTCGTCACCAGCCGCGGATAGCGTTCATCCCAATAGATTCCGTTGACCAAAACATCGATATTCGGCAACAGACGATCAAACCGTGAGTGGTATTCATCCGGGTTAGCCAGAAAGTGCTCCAGATCGAATGGCCTTCCCTCCCGGTGATCCATGTAATCTGCGGCAACGATATTGACTTTGTAGACGGTATTCGGATCCAGCGTTTCCCGCCGAAGTTCCGGCAGACTCTCCGCTTCAAGTTCCTGAACCTGCAGGAGATCGAGTATCTCCATGGCACCCTGTGCAACATTGCCGTCCCCGGTAACTGCTATGATAAGTGGCCCTGCGTCCGCACCGGGCCCGTTCCCCGAAATCGCATCACCAGCAGTCCGGATATCGTTTTTTGCATCCTCAAGCGAATCGTATGTTGCTGCCTGATGAATGTTTCCGAAAGGCGTTTTATAGCCGAGAACCTGCAGTCGGCGACCAAGCGTCCAGAGTGTGTTGATCATTCCGGCATAACCGGCATGCCTCCCAAAAAAGATCAGCCGCCGCCCGGTACTGTCGGAAATCCGCTCATAATCAATCAATGTAGCGCCTGACTGCATCAGATCACGAAGCATCGGCATATTCTGTGGCTGCCCCTTAATGACATGTGAAAAATAGAGATAGGTTTTCCCCTCTTGGAAATATCCTTCCGGCATCTCCTTGACTCCCAGAATCACATCACAAAAAGAGACATCATCCACCACCTCTGCACCGGCATCCCGGTACTCCCGGTCAGAAAAAATCCGTTTTGCCGATTTCTCGACAAAAACAGAAATCCCCTCCCCTTTTACCAGCTCCGATACATCAGATGGCACCAGCGGGGAGCGCCGTTCCGGTGCATATTTGGACTCGTGACGAATACCGATTCGATTTAGTTTTGCCATAGCGGTTTGTCCGGGTGTGCGGGCAATCGCCCCGTTGCATACATTGATATGAGTATAAGAAAGTGCCGGGTCCAAATTGGGAACCTGCAGGAAATCTGCCGATAGTTTACAACATCACCGGGAGTAAATGAAATTTATTGATGTTCTCAAACCGATTGATCATGGCGGGGCAGCGAATGCCTATAACATCAGCTGCATTTGTATGGTCAGCAGGTTTCCGGGATGATATCCGGTACGCCGGTCATTGATCAACTCATAGTTTAAGGAGAGGCGGGTCTGGCGATCAAAATAGTAATTGACACCGGCAGTATATATCGTCAATCCGTTATCATCAAAATGGATTTCGGTATCTGGCTGATGCATTTCGTATCGCACCACACCCTGCCACTGCTGAGTAAAGCGGTATGAGGCAAGCAGATATCCACCATGTTGTCCCCAGTCACGAATGGTCCCGTCCTGGTTCGGGATTTCGTCGTTGCGATACCGGTATTCCGCTCTGATAAACAATCCATCAATTTGCCATTCCACATCCCCACCCAGTTGGTAGCGGTCATAGTCGCCCGACATCTCCCCGCTGATGGTAACGGCTTCCGGACCCAGACGTGTGACCAGAATGGCTGGAATATGATTTTCACCGACCCGATAGGGCCCGAAATGGAATGAACCTCCGATGTCAAGTCCGTCGGTCACCCCAAAACCGATTCGGCCGGCAACAGTTGTGGGATCTGACAGTGCCGGCTGATTGGCTCCGGTGCCGTTAATCAGTGCAACGGCATAGGTTACGCGATTGTAGGATCCACTGGCCTGAATACCAATATCACTAAACATATGGAAGGGATTCATCCGCCGTATGGCGGACGAGCGTTCAATTGCGTGATTCATAATGACCGATTCGGCCCCTTCGATACCGAAGGGCACCTGAAACTGACCGGTTCTAAGCTGTAACAATGGGTGGATATCAAAATCTACGGCGGCACCTACCACTCTTGGTGTCCGGTCGGGCGGTTCGACAACACCACCAATAATATTAACCGAAATCCGGTCCGTCACATCGCCCCGGACACCGATCCGTGCCCGGCGAATCTGAAAAGCGGCGGGATCATCTGAATTATGGACATAGGTAACGTCCTGCTCTATAAATCCAAAGACCTGGTATGACGGGTACTTGGTTACAGGAGGCTCTTCTTGTGGGCCGGTTGATTCAGCAGGTATTTCGGCTGATTGTGATACGATTGGAAAGGTGAAAAAAAATAACAGGAGAAGTACGAACTGTTTCATATTGATATTCTTTGTTGTGGATATTGTATATATA
>SLLW01000008.1 GCA_007133875.1 Balneolales bacterium
AGCCCGGTGATTTTCTGCTGGTCTGGGCATCAGGTAAACACCGGATGGAGCCGGGAGGCGAACTCCATACCAACTTCAGCATCGCTCAGGCAGGTGAAGAAGTCATTTTGACATCACCCGGTGGCACGCGGATAGACGAGCTCAAACCGACCGAAATCCCGACCGACATCAGTTTCGGCCGCTACCCGAACGGAACCGGCGACTGGCACTTCTACACGGATCCGACTCCCGGCGAGCCGAATACCGGCGACGGGTATCGCGAAATACTCGATCCGGTCACGTTTTCGCATGATGGCGGATTTTACACCGACGACATCTCGCTGAAGCTGACCCATCCCGATCCGGACGTCACCATCATCTATACCCTCGACGGATCCCGGCCGGAGCTCGATAATCTGGACGGTGCCACCTGGCACCATATGGACCGCTACCGGACGGATGACCAGGAGCTTCTGGAAAAATCCTACCGGACTCATCTCTACAACGATTCCCTCGAAATCCACGACCGGTCCGTCGATCCAAACCATCTTAGCCGCATGCAAACCGCTTTCGAACAGGAAAGTGTTCAGGAGTCATCCCCTGACCCCTGGTACGTGCCGTCGGATCCGGTTTTTAAGGGCACGGTTGTGCGGGCCAGTGCGGTGAAAGAAGGTGCGGTTTCAGCCGGTATCCAGACACAAAGCTATTTTATTACAGAAAAAGCCAGGGACCGGTATGTGCTGCCCGTCATATCGCTGGCCATCCAGGAAGATGAGCTGTTCGATTATGAGAACGGGATTTATGTTCCGGGAATAATTTTTGACGACTGGTTCCCCGGCTGGCAATCCGAATATCCCGATACAGTACAGTTGCCGGGGGATGCACCCGCCAATTATACCGAAAAGGGAATCGATACCGAACTTCCGGCACATATGGAGCTCTTCGAGCCGGAGTCGCCGGTCGCATCCCATCAGCAGAATCTAGGAGTGCGGGTACACGGTGGATGGAGCAGAGCCTTTCCTTTGAAGTCAATTCGTCTGTACGCACGGAACGAGTACAGTTCGAACCGGTTTTACTATCCGATGTTTCCGGATCAGCCGTACAACGAATACAACCGGTTGATCCTCCGCAATGCCGGCAACGACTTTGAATATGCCATGCTGCGTGATCCACTGGGACAGGCCGTAATCGGCCACCTGAAGCCCGATACCCAGGCATACCGCCCGTATATCGTCTTCATCAACGGGGAGTTCTGGGGCATGCTCAATATGCGTGAGCGCTACGACTCCGACTATCTTGCGCGCGTCCATGGGGCCGAACCCGGTCAGGTGGATATACTCGAGGATAATGGCCTGATCCGCGAGGGTGACAACACCCATTACCGCGACATGATGGCCTATATCACCGATCATCCGATGCAGGATGATGCCCATTTCGACAGTGTGCGCACCATGATGGATGTATCCAATTACATCGATTACAAAATCGGCCATATTTTCGCCGGTAACACCGACTGGCCGCACAATAACATATATTTTTGGCGTGCCCGCAACGACACGTACGATCCGGATGCTCCGGGACAGCTTGACGGCCGCTGGCGATGGCTCATCAAGGATCTTGATTTTGGTTTCTATCTGTATGGCCAGGGTCCGGGACACAACACGCTTGCCCATGCTTTGAGGGAAGGCGACTGGTCGACCGTACTTTTTCGTGAGTTAATGGAAAACGAGCAGTTCCGCCGGGACTTCATCAACCGGTACCAGGACCAGCTGAACACCGCTTTCCTCCCCGATCGGGTTACCGGAATCGTCCGTCAGATGACCGATCATATCGAGCCGGTCATGGAAGAACATATCCATCGTTGGGGGAGGCATACCGGTGGTTTTGCCGGCTGGAAAAACCATATCGACATCAGGTTACTTGCCTATGGTGAACAGCGCGCCGACAGCGCCCGGAAACACCTTAAAAACTATTTCGATCTTGGCCCGGAACATGATCTCACCATTTCCGTCTCTAGTCCGGCCCGGGGCCGAATCCGTGTCAACACCATCGAAATTTCACCCGAAACTGCCGGTATTGATGCGGATCCATGGCCCTGGACCGGCACCTATTTTGAGGGGAACCCGGTTACCCTGAAGGCCAAACCCTGGCCCGGATACCGATTTTCACACTGGCAGGGACTGGAACCGCAGGACGCCGGTACCTCCAATGGCAACCCCATGGCAGAGAATCCGGAAATCACCCTCCATCTGACCGGGGCTTCATCCCTTACCGCCGTTTTCGAGCAGGAAGAGGCCCCGGAAACGTTTCCGGAAGCTTTTGAAATAACGGAAGATGAATATGCTTTTTATTTCGATTTCTGGCCGGCGGATGCCGACTCCGGCACCTGGCCAGACCACATGGCCTTCGTCTACATGGACGCACGCGATCCGGGATTGGATGCCGAAGTGGCCGGTTTTACCAGCGGATTTTACAATCTGGAGGAGCGTACCCGCATCAACGGCCTGGGTGATGACGGGTTTGCGTTCATCAACACCAGCAGCGAGGAGGGAAATCCGGGGTATCCGGGTACCCGGCTCGGCGGAGCCATTCTGGCCCTGAATACCAGTAATGCCCAACAAATCGAGATTGGATGGGAGGGCATGACCCTTGAGCCCAACTCCCGGATGTATCATCTCCGTCTGCAATACCGTCTCGGTGACGAAGGCCCGTTCAAGGATCTCCTTGATGAATACGGGGACCCCGTGGAGTACAAACGCAACGAAGAGGCGGGTCATCGTGCATGGATCGGCCCGGTTCTGCTCCCCGCAGATGCTGAAAACACCGGTTATGTCCAGCTGATGTGGCGCTATTATTACAGCGGTGAGCGTGTGGATCACGAAAGCGGACAGCGCTCCAGGATGGCGGTTACCCGGATTGATGTAGAAGCGCGGGAAGTAGTTGGTGCAGAAGACGACAACGAGGAGGATGACCCGGACAAGCCGAATACCTTTGCCCTGAAACAAAATCACCCCAACCCCTTTAACTCGGCAACCACAATCAGATTCGATCTGCCGGAAAGTCGGGAGGTTACTCTGGAAATTTACGATCTGCTCGGCCGCCGCATTGCTGCACTGGTGGAACATGCCCTTCCGGCCGGATCGCATCACACCACCTGGGATGCAGGCAATCAGCCAAGCGGCATCTATATCTACCGTCTGGAGGCCGGCGACTATGTCGAAACGCGGAAAATGACCCTGATCAAATAAGGAAAATTTTCCGAATAGTAAATAGTGCTCTTTTTAAAAAATGGTTTTGTAAAAAAAAGTCCTCTTCAGGTTGAAATATCGATTTTAGTCACAAAATAAGCAGAGGATAACCTATGATCTATGCTGGAATTGATATGCACACTCGAAATATGACCATTGCTGTCATAAATGAGATGGTATCGAAGTGAAAATAATTGCACCAATGATCACAATTGCCAGAACCACCAGAAGTATACTCGTCGTTTATTTTATAAAATCAGAAGAATTGTGTGTATGTCAATAATCAATACACTTTGCATGTATTGTATCTTCCGGAAACAAGATATTCTTTATTATCATAAATAATATACTTTTGAGCAAACAAGGTTTGCGTCTCCCAATTCTTTAACTTCAGGAACTAGTTATCATTTGGCAAAAGCGGCTCACTGCCTTCGAGGATATCCAGCTTTCGGGGATCTATCTCTGCCAGGTAATGGATGGCAGCATTTCGGTCATAACGTACGTGGAATTGTCTGCCCTCACTGTGAATATTAATATCACCGGTTATTCGTGATTGCTCTATTGTCAGGAGAATATCTGCGCGCGGAGCAGTCGCTGATCTTGCGTGGATGCTTTTAATGCCTTCAATCGGAGTCTGGATGCGATGTACCGTGGCTTCCAGAACAAGACCTTCTTCCAGGTTGATCGAAAAAATGTCACCTTCACTTAGCTGCTCGGGATTCCATTCATCCTCAACTATTTCAATATATTGATAGTTGATCACCGACTCATGATCCAGGTGCCTACTGATTTTACCTGGTGATTCGACTGGCTGAAATATGCTCCGGTGCGTATCATCAGTTTGGGTTGCTGAAATGTTATTCTCTTCAGATGAGTCATTTCCGCATCCAACAAAAAAAACCATAATGAGACAGGCAAATAAAAAAGACGGAGGATTCATGTGACTCTATGTAAGATCAGGAAATTTTCTTTACTTGATGAGAATCATTTTATTGGATAAAACCTCATTACCGGCTTCCAGTCTGTAAATATAAATACCGCTGCTCAATTCGGAAGCATCCAGTTGCACCTTATGTGATCCTGCAGGATATACCCCATCAACAAGCGTAGTAACATAGCGACCCAGCACATCAAAAACCGATAAACTGACATGACTATCGAACGGCATTGTGTATCGAATTTCAGTAGTCGGATTAAACGGATTGGGATAATTCTGGGCCAATTCGAGCTTGCCCGGTTGACTCTGCCCGTTTCCAACCGACAAAGGATCAGTAACATTTATCGTGACAGGGATGGTCTTGCTCATTTTATCCGGATCATTGGTCGAAAGAATCATGTTCATTTGATACATGCCTGCAGGGATAAATTCTGAAGAAAAAGTAAAATTGACCTCTTTTTCTTGCCCGGGTTCCACAGATCCACCAAATCGGTCGACGGTCAAAAAAGTAAATGGACTCCCTGTACGGGTAATTTGCACGTTATCAATATCGATAAATGAACCTGCGACCTGGTTAAAATTGTGCACTTCGAAAAAGTCCAGTTTATTGGCTTGCAAAAAGGGATGCTCTATAAGCAGTTCGTTGTCATAATAATACTCGATAACATTTTCGTCAGCGTTAAAAATGATTTTCAAACGTTTATAAACGCCTGTTTTATAAGATTTACCAGTACTGATTCGCAACGTGGCAATACTTCCATCAGGAAGAAAGTTTACACCGGCACTGACATCTTCAGAATTTCCATCGTACAAATAGATACCAAATCGTTCATTGGTTTCCCCATCCGTTTCTCCAATATATATGTCCATTTCAAATGTATAATTCCCGAATGGTTGTGGGCCAAAGTAGGGGCTTCTTAGCTCCAGTTCGTCCTCATA
>SLLW01000061.1 GCA_007133875.1 Balneolales bacterium
CCCGATGGTCCGGCGGACACGCCGAAATGGTTGCCTTCGCCCTTGCTCAACAACATCTTAGCAGTCATGATCTCGGTGGCAGCGGTATGCCGTTCTGTGAGCTGTTTACCAGCACTGAGCCCTGTGCCATGTGCCTGGGAGCCACACCGTGGTCAGGGGTCCGCCGTGTGGTTTGTGCAGCCCGGGACCGGGACGCCCGCAAGGCCGGCTTCGATGAGGGGCCGAAGCCCGCCGACTGGGTCAATGCACTGGAAGAACGCGGTATCACGGTAACCCGTGATGTACTCCGGGAGGAGGCCGTAACCGTGCTGCGCGATTATATTGAATTGGGAAAACCGATTTACAACGCACGTAGCGGGGAATAAACGGAAATCCCTCTCATCGTAGGGAAACGTCAAAATTCCTTTTTTCAGTGGAACTTGGAACAAAGGCCATTCCGTTTTACTTTTCAACCAGCTATCATTCGACATTATTCACACGAACCACTATTTCATATGTTCTATCGCAATCTTGGAAAATCCGGCGTCAAGGTGAGCGCCCTGTCGCTCGGGTCCTGGCTCACTTTTGGAAAACTTATTGACGACGCCACCGCCGAAAAACTGATGCACACCGCCTACGACCACGGCATCAACTTTTTTGACAACGCTGAAGCCTATTATTTCGGAAAATCCGAAGAGGTGATGGGCAACATCCTGAAGAACTCCGGGTGGGATCGCACTACGTTCCTGGTCTCCAGCAAAGTGTTCTGGGGCGGTGAGCTGCCCAATCAGACCGGCCTCAGCAAAAAACATATTTTCGAAGCATGCCACGCCGCACTCCGCCGGCTTCAGGTTGATTATCTGGATCTGTTTTACTGTCACCGTCCCGACAAATCCACACCGATGGAAGAGACCGTCTGGGCGATGCACCAACTCGTGATGCAGGGCAAGGTGCTCTATTGGGGAACCTCCGAATGGAGTGCACAGGAGATTATGGAGGCACACGCCGTTGCCCGTGAGCACAACCTGGTCGCACCGGTGATGGAACAACCACAATACAACATGATCAAGCGGGACAAGGTCGAGGTGGAATTCAGCAAACTCTATGATGTGGTCGGGCTCGGCACTACGATTTTCTCCCCGCTTGCATCCGGACTGCTGACCGGCAAGTATAACGATGGTCTTCCAAAAGATCAGACCCGGCTCAAACAGGAGGAACTCGACTGGCTGAAAAAGGAGGTTCTGAAACCGGAGAATATCGGGAAAGCCCGCGGCCTGACCGACCTTGCGGAGGATCTCGGCATGTCTCTGGCTCGTCTTGCTATCGCCTGGTGCTTGAAAAATCCGAACGTCAGCTCCGTCATTCTCGGTGCCAGCAAAGTGGCGCAGCTTGAGGAGAATCTGCGCACTGTAGACGATCTGGAGAAGCTGGACGAGAGCGTGATGGAGCGTATCGAGGAGGTGCTTGATAACAAACCTGCGCACTCCATGTTCTAAACACCGCATTGCAACAAAACGGTGTGTTATCCATAATATCAACAGCAAAGGAATGGCGGGGCCGGTGCCATGCAGCTGACTCAGGTGGTTCCTGAACATACGATTTGGCTGGAAGATGTTGAACGCCGCTGAGAAGATAAGATGTATCTGGATCCCATTTCCGATGTGGATCTGCGCAGGACTCCGGATATTGCGCAGAATCCGGGTTGGTATTTATTTAAATTCCGGGGTGACGGTTACAAAATGTCAACGGTCATTCCGGCTCACATTGCTCCCACACACGGGATCCCGTTTATTAGGAGATATATGGATATCAAAACAATAACATTTGGACTTTTTATAATTCTGGTGATTTTTGCTTTTGCCTGCAGTAACAACAAATTCTTTGTTTCCGGCGGCAGCAACGGGTCGCAGGGTCCGGAACCCATGACGCTGGATGTCATGTCGTTCAACATCCGGCTGGATGTGGACGACGGAAGCAACAGTTGGGTATATCGCAAACCGATTGTTGAGGATTATTTGAACGATCTGCTCCCCGATATCATCGGTTTCCAGGAATCACTGGAAAACCAGGTCCGGGACCTTGACGAAATGCTCGAAGATTATGATTGGGTAGGTGATGGCAGAGCGGAGGACCTTGGGGGAGAAGCCTGTCCGGTGTTTTTCAATCGCAATGTGTTTGAGTTGCTTGACTACGACACGTTCTGGCTTTCAGATACTCCGCAAATTCCGGGAAGCAAGGAGCCCGGTGCCGAATTTCCACGCGTAGTCACCTGGGTACAGCTGGAACATCGCGAAACCGGGCAGGTTGTCTACTTTTTCAACACCCATTTCTCGCATGTCTCTGCCGAAGCTCGTGCAGCGGCGACCGATATCATGTCGGAGAAAATGGCAACTATCGCCGGTGATCATCTCACTATTGCGGTTGGTGATCTGAATTTCGAAATCGATGGCGACGAATATGTGAATTTTTCCGAGGTTGTAAACACCAATAACAATCTGGATAATGTTATGAATGTGGCCGACGAGGTGAATATCGGGGAAACCACATTCAATGGATTCCGCCTGGGCACACAGCGCATTATTGACTTTATATTCATTAGTGAAGACTTTGAAGCAACATTTTTCCAGGTGGATGAAGTTATCCGGAACGGAGTGTTTATCTCGGATCACTGGCCGCTTCGGGCAACTATTACTCACTGATCGGATATTTTGCTGCAGCCATTTTCCAGACTGGCCGGTTACTGAACGGACTGGCTGTTTAACGATATTTCGCAATCACGTTGAACCGCAATGTGCACTTCAATCATGAAACTAAAAATTACCCGTCTGTGGCAGGTCGGCTGTCCTTATTCGCCGCCTTCGGCTGTGATGTTTAATCCCCGATCGCCTTGCGGATGCGATTGAGCAGTGCCTCGGTCATCTCCTGCCAGGCGGGGAACGGCTCAATGGCGATCTCTTCATAGCCCTTTAAATCCGCCATCCGGAACCGGTCATACAGGTCCCGCGCCATCTCGATGTAATCTTCCCGGTAATGAATCAGGGAATCTGATGGATCGCGGGAGACAGTCCGGTCAACCTCGAAGGCGGGGCTGATGGCGGCTCCGGGCACCGCCTGATGTTCCCGCAACAGGTGCATCAGATAGAGGGTTTTTCTGTTTGACGGATTGGAAATATCCGGAGTTGGCAACTCATCGGGATGCATCCAGCGGACCCGCGCATCAGGTGCATAATGGGTGTATTTCATGCCGGGGCTTCGTGGGGCTGTGCCGCTTTGCTGATCCGTTGGTGATGTCGCCATACGAACCGGTTGACCGAGCGCTTTCTCCAATTCCGATTGGGTGATATGGCCCGGACGGAGCACGGTGTAGGGACGTTGTGAAAGATCCAGAACCGTGGATTCCAATCCGTACTGACACGATCCCCCCTCGATGATCGGGATGTCATCCCTGAAATCCTGGCGTACATGCTCGGCTCTTGTCGGGCTTGGCCGGCCGGAAGTGTTGGCACTCGGGGCGGCGAGCGGCCCCGCTTCCGATATGAGGCGCAGGGGAATGGGATGATCGGGCATACGCACGGCAACGGTTGGAATACCGGCGGTCACGATATCCAGGACCTCCGGACGTTTCGGGAAGATGATCGTCAGCGGGCCCGGCCAGAACTGCTCCATCAGCCGGCGGGCATCCTCCGATATTTCGGTCACAAGTGTTTCGACCATTTCCAGGGAGCCGACATGCACAATCAGCGGATTGTCCGGAGGCCTGCCCTTCAGCTCAAAAATCCGTGCAATTGCGTCGGCATTCCAGGCACTGGCCCCCAGTCCATAGACCGTCTCTGTGGGAAACGCCACAACACCTCCATCACGAAGTTGTTTCGCGTATTGAGAGAGAGAGATGTCGGGCCTGGTGTCAATCATTCATTTCGGGGTATAGGTAAGGTTTTTCTGTTAAACACTGATGACGTGTGAAACCATTCAGAAATTGACGATTTGTTGCGCTCCGTCGTTGTGTTGCCTTCTGCCGTTGTGTTATTTCCTGCCGTTGTATTGCTTGCTATCGTTACGTTATGACCTGTCGTTGTGTTACTTTCTGTCGCTAGTATTACAATCAACCGTCACGTTTGCGTGTATCACGCGGTTGCCTCTGCGGTTGCCTGCTTTTTCCCCGCAGGGTTTAATGCATCGGGTTCAAGTTGTTTGAGCAGTTCACGGGCTGATGTCGGATCCGGAATTTCCTGGATGGCAAACCGCACCGCTTGCTCTTTCTGCACCAGCTGGAATTTCCCGGGACGCAGCTCCTCCAGCCGCTGCATCAGGTGCTGAAGTCCGCCCTGATCGTAAAAACGGGTCCCCGCTTCGGTGGCGTGATCCGGACACTCGAGCCACATCCGCCCGGCACGGATCGTCACTTTGGTGAGCCACATCTGTGATGCGAATAGTTTTATCCGGGTAGCCGTTACCAGATTTTCCGCAGCTTCGGGCAGCGGACCGAACCGGTCAGCCACCTCATCCCGCCATTCGGTGATTTCGCTCTGGCCGGTTGCCCCGGAAAGCCGGCGATACAGGTTCAGTCGCTCAACATTGTCGCTGACATAATCGGTCGGAAGCAGCGCGGTGTAGTCAAATTCCACCGTGGTTTCCGGACGTTCCGGTACATATTCGGTATCGGAGAAGAGCTCCGAAAACTCGGTCTCCTTCAGCTCCCGCACGGCATCGTTCAATATTTTGTTGTACATCTCAAATCCGACTTCATTGACAAAACCGCTCTGTTCGGCGCCGAGGATATCTCCCGCCCCGCGGATGTCCAGATCCCGCATGGCGATATTGAATCCGGAGCCCAGGTCGGAGTACTCTTCCAGTGCGAGCAGCCGTCGTCGCGATTCGAGGGTCAGCGACTCCATCGGCGGGGTGATCAGATAGCAGTATGCCTTACGGTTCGACCGGCCGACACGTCCGCGGAGCTGATGCAGCTCCGACAGGCCGAAGTGATTGGCCTGGTTGATGATAATGGTGTTGGCATTGGCGATGTCGATACCGTTCTCCACGATATTGGTCGATACCAGCACATCGAATTTGTGATCATAGAAATCAAGGATGATCTTCTCCAGCCGGCTA
>SLLW01000210.1 GCA_007133875.1 Balneolales bacterium
GATCAGCCCAACAATGCGTTCTCACTGAATGTACTGCACCCGGGCGAAATCGCTGCTACCGCCGGGACCAGCGGGGTGGTGTATGGTGTGCTGGATAAACCGTCCTATGATCCGGCCTCCCGTGTAAACACCTTCGTTCACGTCAATCATCAACCCGATGCACCCAGATACGGGGTATTGCTTTGTATCAACGGTACGGGCATTCTGAACAGCTGGATGCGCAATTCCATGCTCGCCGGAACAAACCTCTCTTATAAAGAGATGGATGAGCGGGCCGGTGAAATTGCACCGGGTGCCGACGGTGTGATGGTCTTTCCATTCGGCAACGGAGCTGAACGCGTTCTGGAGAACCGCGAACCCGGTGGTTCTATCCACGGACTCTCATTCAACACCCACGACCAGCGCCACCTGTTCCGTGCCGGTCAGGAGGGAATCGTTTACGCGCTGGCATACGGTATGGAAGTAATGAAAGAGATGGGCATACAAATGAACACCATCAAAGCGGGGAGGGCCAATATGTTTCTGAGTCCGGTCTTCCGCGAAGTATTTGTTAACACAACCGGTGCCGAGCTGGAATTGTATGATACCGATGGCGCTCAGGGAGCTGCCCGGGGAGCCGCCGCAGGTGCCGGACTCTATCCATCGGTCGACGAAGCCTTCTCCAACCTCGAGATGTTGCAGCATCAGGCACCCGACACGAAATTGACCTCGGCCTATGCCGAAAGTTATGGCCGCTGGAAAACCTGTTTAAATAAACTGATCAACTAAATTATCGACAGCTATGAGTAACCATACAAACGGGTCTGTAAAATTGACCCTCGGTGACAAAGAATATTTCAAGGGAATTGGCAAAATACCTTTTGAAGGACCGGAATCGGACAACCCGCTCGCTTTTCGTTTTTATGATGAAAACCGTGTCGTAGGCGGCAAAACCATGAAAGAGCACTTCAAGTTTGCTGTTGCCTACTGGCATTCGTTCTGTGATACCGGAAATGATCCGTTCGGATGGGGCCCGCGTGTATTCCCGTGGGTCGGCAACCCCGATCCGGTTGGTGCTGCGAAAGACAAAATGGATGCGGCTTTTGAATTCATGACCAAGCTTGGTGTACCGTACTATTGCTTCCACGATGTGGATCTGGTTGCCGAGGGCGACTCGGTGGCCGAAACCGAGAAGCGGATGCAGGCTATCGTGGATTACGCCAAAGAGAAGCAGAAAGAATCGGGCATGAAGCTGCTTTGGGGAACCGCCAACGTATTCTCCAATCCGCGCTACATGAACGGTGCCTCTACCAACCCCGATTTCAACGTGTTGACCTATGCAGCCAGCCAGATCAAAGCCGCAATTGACGCCACCATTGAGTTGGGTGGTGAGAACTACACCTTCTGGGGTGGCAGGGAAGGCTACATGTCACTGCTCAACACCGATATGAAACGCGAAACCGAACACCTGGCGCGCTTCCTTCAGACTGCCAGGGACTACGGCCGTAAAAACGGTTTCAAAGGCAACTTCTTCGTTGAGCCTAAGCCTGCAGAGCCGACCAAACATCAATATGACTATGATGCCGCAACTGTTGTTGGCTTCCTTGAAAAACACGGACTTGACAATGATTTCAAGATTAATGTTGAAGTCAACCATGCCACACTTGCACAGCATACGTTCCAGCACGAACTTCAGATAGCTGCCGATGCCGGATTGCTCGGCAGTATCGATGCCAATCGCGGTGATTATCAGAATGGATGGGATACCGACCAGTTCCCGGTCAATCTCTATGAAGTCGTAGAGGCAATGCTGGTGATTCTCGAATCCGGCGGACTCCAGGGCGGTGGTGTCAACTTCGACGCCAAACTGCGACGCAACTCCACCGATCTGGACGATCTGTTCCACGCCCATGTCGGCGGTATGGATACCTTCGCCCGCGCACTGCTGGTGACCGATGAAATCCTTACCAAATCAGATTATCGCAAGCTTCGCAAGGAGCGGTACGCATCGTTTGATTCCGGCAAAGGAAAAGAGTTCGAAGACGGCAAGCTGACGCTTGAAGACCTTCGCGACCTCGCTGCCGCAAACGGTGAGCCGAAACGCATCAGCGGCAAGCAGGAAATGTACGAGAATATCATCAACCGGTACATCTGATCATCCGGTTGCCGGTTTCATGATCACAGATATTCAAGCATTCAAACTGATTTTTTTACATCTGACGAAATTGTGATTGTGGCTGATCTTCTGTCTGATATAAAAGAAAAACGCGTATTGATTACCGGTGGTGGCAGTGGTTTGGGCCTGTGTATGGCCCAAACGTTTGCTCATCATGGTGCCAGCGTGATCATTACCGGTTTGACCGAGGAGAAGCTGAAAGAGACCGTAACCAAGACCGATGGTGATATCTCCTACTACGTCAATGATATCACGGAACTGGATTTACTTCCCGGTTTTGTGGATCAGGTCATATCCGAAAAAGGCCCGATTGATGTTCTTGTGAACAACTGCGGCATCAATATGAAAAAACCGATGCTTGAGGTCACGGACGAGGAGTTCCAGAATATCATGAAAACCAATCTCAATGGCGCGTTCGCGCTTACCAGAGAGGTAGCCAGGTATATGATGAAACGGGAAAAAGGTTCCGTCATCAATATCACTTCCATGGCGGCTATTTATGGTATTCCCGGAGTGGCTGCATACACCTCTTCAAAATCGGCGATGCTCGGACTTACCCGCTCGATGGCTGTGGATCTTTCTCCGAGCGGGATTCGGGTCAATGCCATCGCACCCGGATTTATCGATACCCTCATGTCGCGGCGTGCTTTCGAGTCAGATCCGGAGCGCCGGAACAAAGTGATTGACCGCACTCCCATGCGAAAACTGGGCGTACCACAAGATATTGCAAATGCGGCGATGTTTCTGGCTTCCGATGCTTCGGGTTTTATCTCCGGTATTAACTTGCCAGTTGATGGCGGGAATTCCATCGGTTTTTAAATACTACGAACACTCCGGAGGAGGATCCTCATCTACCCGCTCTTGCTCGTACGCACCGCTAAGCGATGACCTGTCGCGGATGCGAGCGGATGTTTTGACCAACCCAGAACTCTTAATGCCAGCTTTAAAAAGGGTTTTGTCCAGTAAAAACGTACTCCTGCTATTCGCATTCATTGCGTTGGTGTTTATTTTTTTCGAGTTTCTTTTTCCAAATGCAAACAGAATCAAAACTGACCAGGCCGTGAGATCGATTTTACCGCTTCCAGTGGTGGCCAGATAGCTTTTCGGGTTTGTCTGCAATATTATTTGGGTTGCAGCTGCTTAGGATCGTTACCGAAACCACCCCAGATCAAGTAACTGACGACCGACGTGTTCCCCAATCACTACTACGGAATCTATGTCCAATTCATATTACGAGGGTCGGAGCCAGTTGGATTTGATTAAGATTTACTTTAACCTACAATATGATCTCTTCGGGCAGTTGATTCACCCAAAGTCGATGAATACGTTCCAGACCATATCAGCTCAGCTCTCTGCATTTATATGAGTAACTATTGTGAATTCTTTCGTATCAATTCATTGTGATGAAGGCAGTATCTCCAATGAAACCCTTTCGTAATTTGTAGGTGATTCGCAATCAGTAAATAAATTGCGTTATGCATAAGATCTAAGTTATGTATGTGTTTAAGTTAAATGGCATGAAATTTAATATCAAATGGCCATACCTGGTTGAAAATTCCCTCAATATTCAAAAGCACAGGTATCGGGTAATACCTCTTTTCTTTATTTTAAATACCTGTTCAATATGTAAACCATTAACTTTTTTAGCATGTCAAGGCTATTTAAATTATTTATAGTTGGAGTTTTATTATCAATCGCCTCGAATATCCCAGGTGCTTTTGCTCAATCATCGATGAAGCTTTTTGAGATCGAACATCTCACAAAAGTAAAAAAATCAATTAAATCTCACGAGCTGGACCGCACTTATGTGGTCGTCAATCAAGAGATAACTCAAAAAGGAATACTGAATACAGATGATATCCTGTTTTTTGAACTTGATAACGAGCAAGTTGAAATGAGGGTAAACCGAGCCCTGAGCTATCGTGACGGAACCTACTCAATATCAGCTTCAAATGAACAAACAGGTGACATTTTAATCATAACTTTTGAAAATCATGATATCGTTGGAAAACTGCACCTGTTCTCCCGGAACAGCTTGTATCATTTTAGTAGAGACACCGAACGGAATCAGACATACCTTGCCCGAATTGATCACACGCAGCTGGACGAAATCCACGACTGCCTGATTGAAGAACCGGAATCCTTTTATGGATCAGAAGAGTATGGCATATCGGGTAGTTTTCATTCGCCCAACATGGCTTCAATAATCGAAACCATTGATGATGAATTAACAATCGACTTGATGATTCCCTACACAAAAAAAGCAAAGCAGTGGGCGGATAGTTCAGATTTTGGATCCATAAATACTGTCATTGCACAAGCAATGAATTTATCACAGGCAGCATTGGACAATAGTGATGTAAATATCAATTTGCGTCTGGTCCATTCATTTTTAACAGATTATGAAGATGATGGAGGCGGAGATGTCAGTGGAGGTGAGCATTTGAGGAGGCTTACCGCTTCCCCGACATTTAATCCCTTCGGTGGAGAGTTTAATGGCTATATGGATGAAGTTCATACGTTGCGCGATGCATATGGTGCAGATTTGGTCGCATTATTTGCCAGCGAGCCCAACACAAGTGGAATAGCATGGCGGTTAAATAATATCGAAGGCAGGCCCAATTATGGATTTACTGTGAATCGTGTCGAGCAGATAGCCAACGGATATACTCTCGTACATGAAATTGGACATAATATGGGGAATGTTCATGCCAGAGATCAAAACTCTGCCAGTGCCACTGCTCTGGGTGGTATCTTTCAGTACTCTGTCGGATACAGGTGGGAGTCAGATGAAGAAAGTTACACTACCGTCATGGGATATGAGGAGAATGTATATCTGCGCGTACCATTGTTTTCCAGTCCGGATCTGACATGGGAGAATTCTGTTGCCGGATCCACAGATCCTGCCAA
>SLLW01000378.1 GCA_007133875.1 Balneolales bacterium
CCGGACACGATATCCCCGGACACGATATCCCCGGACACTACTCATCGTATGAACGAACAGATATGCCACTTTAAATTCGTATTTTGGGTTCGAAGTAATCGAAATCTGGATCGACGCAATAGTATCAAAGAACGAAGCATTATTAACCACGGAAATTACTATTTATGAATATTGGGATTGTGCTGTACCCCACCTACGGTGGCAGCGGTGTCGTCGCAACGGAACTTGGGAAAGGACTTGCAAAACGGGGGCATAATGTGCATTTCATCAGTTATGCGCGCCCCATGCGCCTTGACGGATTTCATGAGAATATTTCATTTCATGAGGTCTCTTTTTCGGCCTATCCGCTGTTCGAGTATCCGCCGTATGATCTGGCGCTGGCAAGCCATATGGTGGATATCATCAAACACCAAAAGCTGGATCTGCTGCATGTGCATTATGCCATTCCCCATGCGACATCAGCATATCTGGCCAAACAGATACTGCGCGAGTCGGGGGCTTCGATTCCGGTAGTGACAACCCTGCACGGAACCGATATCACCATCGTTGGCATCGATCCGAGTTACGCGCCGGTTGTAACCTTCTCCATCAATAAAAGTGACGGGGTGACCGCCGTCTCCGAATACCTCCGGGAGGAGACGTACAAGCACTTTGATATCACAAAAGAGATTGAGGTGATCCCCAATTTTATTGACCTCAAACGGTTCCGGAAATCAGAACAGAGCCATTTTAAAAAAGCGCTCTGTCCGAATGGTGAAAAGGTCTTGGTCCATGTCAGCAACTTCCGGGAAGTGAAGCGGGTGAGTGATACCGTGGAAGTGTTTCATAACGTGCTGAAGAGCGGTATCAAGGCGCACCTGCTGCTGGTGGGAGACGGCCCGGAGCGCCAAAAGGTGGAAAACCGGTGCCGGGAACTGAAAATTTGCGACAAGGTCCGTTTCCTGGGCAAACAGGAAAAAATTGAAGATATCCTGTCCATTGCCGACCTGTTCCTGATTCCATCGGGTTCCGAGACGTTCGGGCTTGCTGCGCTTGAGGCGATGAGCTGCAGTGTCCCGGTTCTCAGCACCAACATCGGCGGACTGCCGGAACTCAATATTCATGGTGAAACCGGCTATTTGTGCGATCTGGGTGATACGGATACGATGGGAAAATATGCCGTATCCATTCTCAGTGATGATGGCCTCCAGAAAAAGCTGTCAGCGAACGCCAGAAAACGGGCAGAACAATTTGAGCTGAATCAGGTCATTGACCACTACGAGTCGTACTATAAAAGTGTGATCCATGATGTAACCGCCAGTGCTACGCCCCAATAGCGCGGGTAACCTCTTCGGCGGCTTCCTTGAGCAGGACGGCGGAAATCACATTGAGTCCGCTTTCGTCTATCAGTACTTTGGCCTCTTCGGCATTGGTTCCCTGAAGCCGTACGATAATCGGAACATCTTTCAGTTTGTTGGCGATTTCGGGATCCTTGACGGCTTCGATGATGCCATTGGCAACCCGGTCGCAACGCACAATACCTCCGAAAATATTGATCAGGATGGCCTCCACGTTGGGGTCTTTCAGGATGATGCGGAATCCGTTGCGAACGGTTTCTACATTGGCGCCACCCCCCACATCCAGGAAGTTGGCCGGTTCGCCGCCTGCAAGTTTGATCATGTCCATGGTAGCCATCGCAAGTCCGGCACCGTTGACCATGCATCCGACATTACCGTCCAGTTTGATATAATTGAGGTTGGAAGCACCGGCCTCGAGTTCAAGCGGATCCTCCTCGGATTCATCCCGCAATTCAGCGATTTTCGGCTGCCGGTAGAGGGCGTTGTCGTCAAAGTTAATCTTTGCATCGAGTGCTACGATATCGTTATCGTCGGTAAGTGCCAGCGGATTGATCTCAATAATAGAGGCATCGGTCGCTTCGAATGCCTTGTAGAGCGCCATGATAAACTTCATCGCTTTTTTGAACGGGTCACCGCTTAGGCCAAGTGCAAAAGCCAGACGCCGGGCCTGATTTGCCTGAAGCGGCAGTCCGGGTTCGACCCACTCCTTGACGATTTTTTCGGGCGTCTCTGCTGCTACTTTCTCAATCTCCACACCGCCTTCGGTCGAAACCATGATTACATTCTGATTGCGGGTCCGGTCGAGGGTAACTCCCACATAATATTCATTGGCAATATCAACGCCATCGGTAATATAAAGCCGCTCGACTTTCTTTCCGGCCTCGCCGGTCTGGATGGTAACCAGTGTATCGCCAATCAGTGACGCTGCCGCTTTTTTCACCTCTTCTACTGATGTTGCCAGAATGACCCCTTTGGCACCGGACGATTTGGTCCGTCCCTTGCCGCGTCCTCCTGCGTGAATCTGGGCCTTTACTACAAACAGCGAAGCGCCATTCGCTTTCAGTTTCTCAGCAGCAGAAACGGCCTCATCTACGGTAAAAGCGGAAATACCATCCGGTACGGCAACCTGATATGATTGTAACAATTCTTTGGCCTGATATTCATGAATATTCATGGAGCGAGCTGGTTTTTATGATATGTTCGGTTGTTTCCTGAAGAAACGTTCGGGATGGTGGCCAATTTACAAAGTTTACACGTAGATATCATGAAAGAATAAGACATATGTCCATTTTTTTGTTGCGCATGAGACACTTTTTGTGTTATATGTTGTAACAGTAGCTTATTCATACAGTTGAAAGCCGGTTACCTCCCGGGGTCAGGATCATTGCCCCGAAATTAAACGATACTCGTATTGGAGGAGCACCAAAAATACCACCCTTTTCGTCTTAATCCGACGAATATCACGCTCATCTATCTGGTGCTTGGTTTTTTATGGATTGCTTTCTCTGACCGGTTATTGATGGCATTTGTGGATGATCCGGCATCGATGACCAACCTGCAGACGCTGAAGGGCTGGGCTTATGTTGCCCTTACCGCCCTTCTTCTTTTTGTCCTGATAGCACGGTACAAAAGTGGGATAACCTCCATGCACCGGGAGTACATGGAGACATACGAACAATACAAAGCGCTGCTCGAACACGGCAATCAAATCATTATCCAGGTGGATACCCGGGGTAATTTCAATTATGTTAACCCGGTTTTGATATCCGATCTGGGGTACTCCCGGGAGGATATCTCGAACTTGTCCGATCTGAAAGCCATTATTCACCCGAACGATATTCCCCGATTTCAGGAAATTCAGAAGCATATCCTGTCCCCCCACGGAAAAACAGTAAAACATCAGTTGCGCATACGTCATAATAACGGAACATGGCGCTGGTTTTCAGTAATTTTTGCCGATGGACGGACTCTTGCATATGTGGAGAGCAGCCTGTTGTTTATCAGGGATATCAACGATGAAAGCGTATTGTATGAACGTCTGAATGAAGCAAATAAACGGTTTGAACACATTTTTCAGGAAGCTCCGGTTGGATATCACACATCCAACAAGGATTTGATCATCACCGATATCAACAAAACCGAGTTGGATTACCTGGGTTACAACCGGGATGAGGTGGTCGGGAAGATGAGCTGGGCCGATCTCCTGGAGGCCGATGAGCTTCCGAAATTTGAGCAGCATAAAAGGGACCTTTTTGAAAAGGGAAAGGTTGAAAACTTCACCTATAATATCCGGCGTAGAGATGGAACACGGCGGTCTGTCATCCTTAATGCCAGAGGTTTTTTCGATGAAAATGACGAATTGCTGTATACCATCGGTAATGTCCTGGATGTAACCGACAAACTGCGGGTCGAAGAGGAGATTCAGGAACTGTATAACCGGCTTCATTACCATATCCAGAATACCCCGCTCGGTTTTGTAGAGTGGGATAAAGAATTTCGCGTCAAAGAGTGGTCCGGCCGTGCCGAAGAGATTTTCGGCTGGAGCCGGGATGAGGTTCTGGGAAAGCATCCATCGGATTGGAAACTGGTCCACCCGGATGACACGGAATATGACAATTCCATGATGCAGAAGATGATGGAGGGGAAAAGCCGCCGGAATGTGTATCAACTCCGGAACTTCAATCGTCAAGGGGAAGTCCGTATTTGCGAATGGTACAATTCGGTATTGCCGGATGCTGATGGGAAACTGCTTACAGTATTGTCGCTGATTCATGATATCACCGACCAGGAAATAGCCCGTGATGAGATCCGGGAGCTCAATACCTCCCTGGAGAAGAAAGTCCGGGACAGGACCCGTAAGCTGGAGGCGGCTAACAAGGAGCTGGAATCCTTTGCCTATTCGGTTTCGCATGCCCTTCGGGCACCATTGCGTGGAATTCACGGTTCTAGCCAGGCATTCGCGGATCAATACAAAGATATTCTGGATAAAAAAGGAAAGAATTATCTTGACCGGGTCCGGTCTGCCACCCAAAAAATGAGCAATCTGATTGATGATCTTCTCTCTCTCTCCCGGATTTCAAGATCCGAGTTGAAACTGGAGCGAGTTTCATTCGATGAGTTAATTGAAAAGACATTTGATGCGTACAAACGCAAAAATCCTGATCAGGAAGCGGAACTCCGAGTTAAAAGTGCAATTGAAGTCTCCGGAGATCCCAGGCTTCTGGCAATAATGGTTCAGAACCTGGTCGATAACGCCTGGAAGTTCTCATCCCGACAAAAAAAGATCATCCTGGAAACAGGAGTGGAGTGGATTAATGAGGATCAGGTCATTTTTATCAGGGATTTTGGCGTGGGCTTCAATATGAAGTATTACAACAAGATGTTTACGGCATTCCAGCGGCTCCATTCCGAGGAAGAGTTTTCAGGTACCGGAATAGGGTTGGCAACCGTACAGCGTATCGTTCATCGACACTCCGGCCGGATTTGGGCTGAATCGGAACAGGGGAACGGAGCGGTATTCTATTTTACATTGGCGGCCAGGAATGATGAACCGGTAAAGGATAGGCCGGAAAACGGGCGTGAAACGAGTTCGGGTCAGGTTAGCAAAACCATTAGCCGGCAGGAAGAGCGGTAGTCGGTCATTCAGGAGACCGATAGCTCCTTTCCTGAATCTCTGTTTATCAGGTTGTAAATTTCAGCAAAAATGGTAATAATA
>SLLW01000091.1 GCA_007133875.1 Balneolales bacterium
AGCTATATCAAGCATTTTTTTTCGGTGGATCTGCCCCTCGGTGTGCTGGACACAACGTTTTATCGCGATGATTTTCGCACAAAAATGCGCATGCCGTCTGTCCAGGTCACGGACATCCCGTTTGACCTGTTCGGAAAAGATCTGATTTTGGTGGATGATGTGCTCTATACCGGAAGGACGGTCCGGTCGGCCATGGATGCCCTGATGAGTTTCGGCCGGCCCTCCAGCGTCCGGTTTTGCTGCATGGTCGACCGTGGGCACCGCGAACTACCGGTTACGGCTGACTATGTGGGAATGTATGTCCCGACACACCTTGATGAGGAGATCAGAGTGGAAACCATGGAACAGGATGGAAGAAACGCCGTCCTGGTTGTTAAAAAAGAGAAGGAGCCGCGAACGTGACCAACACTGAGGAAGAAGCATACGAATTTCCGCACAGGCATTTGCTTGGATTGAGAGACTATTCTGCGGATGATATTCTTCATGTACTCGATCAGGCCGAAAATTTTCTGGAAATCCTCAATCGCCCCATTCCGAAAATTCCAACACTGCGTGACAAAACCATCGTCAATCTCTTTTATGAGAACAGCACCCGGACGCGTCTCTCATTCGAGATGGCCCAGAAACGGATGGGAGCGGATGTGGTCAATTTTTCCAGCAGTGCCTCCAGCGTCAGCAAAGGGGAGTCGCTCAAAGATACCATCCGGAATATCGAATCGATGAAAATCGATATGGTGGTCGTCAGGCATCCGAGTCCCGGTGCGGCCCATTTTATTTCCCGCTGTGTGGATGCGGCCATACTGAACGCCGGTGACGGCGCGCATGAACACCCCACACAGGCGTTACTGGATCTGTTTTCGATCCGTCAGAAAACCGGCCGGCTTAAGGGCCTTAAAATCGTGATCATCGGGGATATCACACACAGCCGGGTGGTCCGGTCCAACATCATCGGCATGACACGTCTTGGGGTGGAGGTAACCCTGTGCGGACCCCGTACCATGATGCCGTTGTTTGTCGAGGAGCTTGGAGTCACAATCTCGTATGATCTCGAGGCGTGCCTGGAGTGGTGCGATGTGGCCATGGCCCTGCGAATTCAGCTGGAGCGGCAAGAGGGCGGGCTTTTTCCCTCCCAGAGGGAGTATCATGAACGGTTCGGAATTAAAAAACGGCATCTCAAGGAGTTTCCCGATTTTACGATCATGCATCCGGGACCGATCAACCGCGGGGTGGAACTTGAAAGCGAGGTAGCCGACCACCCGCGTTCCATCATCCTGAACCAGGTAACCAACGGGTTGGCGGTACGGATGGCGGCACTGTACCTGTTGTCGGGGGGAATGCGGTCGTAAGGCAGAACCCGGTCGATAGGCGGATTCCGGAGATCATATCCCCTTCCTCAGAAGAAACAGCTGGTATGCGGATTTGCCGAAATGTTTGCCCATCCAGAACCGGAAGAGCAGCAGCCGCAGTTTCAGGCGCATTTTGAGCCGGAACAGAAATCCGACCTCCCGGAACTCATCGTCAAACTTGGCAAACAGCCGCCGGGCGCCGCTGCTTTTTTTATCAAAATTCAGGCTGATCTGATGACTTGAAGCGTTGGCCAGTGCGAGGACCTCATCCACATAATCCACTCCGTGGGATTTACTGAGGCGGATGATCAGATCGTATTCCTGGCTGGATTGCAGCTTTGAATCGAAGCCGCCGAGACGGCGCACCACATCTGTCCGGAACAGCATCGAAGTGGTTAATTTGACGGTATAACGCTCCAGCGACTCGCGATAGATATCGCCTTTGTACCGGTTCCATAAAATAACTTCCTCCCCGGAACGCATATCACGAATGTGGCAGCTCACCATGGCAAGGTTTGGGACATCCGAGTCGGAAAACTTCTGAACCTGGCGGATCAGCTTGTCTTCAAGGAACTCGTCATCATCATCCAGAAAATTGACAAAACGGCCTTTGGCCAGCTCAAGCCCCCGGTTCCTGGAGTGACTGCCACCGAGATTCTCCCGGTTGCGAATGTAGCGGATGTTGTCCGCACCGGAAAACTCATCAGTGAGATCGGTATCGGAGTTGTCATCGACGATGATGATATCCGTTTGCACGCCTTTCTGACGCTGGGCCGATGCAACGGCACGGCGCAAAAAATCGGGACGGTTATAAGTGGGGATAATAACAGATACAAGGGGTGCTTCAGTCATGCCGGGTGGTTGGTGCTTTTTTTCTGATGTGTGTTTTATTCTGGATAGAAGTTGGTACGTTGTGATGCATCTTTTGCGAGCCTGGCTATCCAGATAAGCAGATAGAGCTGAACGATGACACCGATAGCCGCGTATGCCGCAATGGCAAGTGTGATACTATGATAATGGATTCCGATATAAAGCGCTGTAAAGCGTAATAACATGTAAACCAGGTCAATGATCATCGCTTTACGCTGCCGGTTGAGCAGTGCCGGGATGAACGTCACGGGCGACACCACCATCACCAGAAATACCCAGGGCAGGATCAGGCGGATGATTTCGCCGGAAACACGCCACTCTTCGCCGAGCACAAAAGCGAGCAGTGCCGGACTGACAAACCAGGCGAGGATGCAGGGGGCGATCCCGGCAAGGGCGAGGTACCCGACCGTCTTTTTAAAAAAACGGTAGATGTCTTCCTGTCTGTTGTGTCGTTCAGAAACCTCACGGCTGAATACCTGCATCAGGGACTGGGCGATCAGGCGGATGGGCCCGAAGGTGAGGCGGGTGGCCACCGAATAATAACCGGTTTCGGCCTCACCGAAAAACCGGCTGTATACCAGAATGGCAACATTGTTGGAGGTGGCATTGAAGAGGGCGTGGGGAGCGTTGTAGAACGGGAAACTCCGGTATTTCCAGGCGAGGTGACGGATCCGGCCGTAACTGATTCCGGCCCTGAAGGCCTGCCTGACTTTGGTCACATGCCATAGTGTTGTGATGGCGATCACCATATCACCAATCACTTTACCGGCAATCATGCCCAGTGTTGTAAACTGGAGATACCCGAACCCGACCTGCGCAACCGACATGGAGGAGGCCTGGGATACTTTCGCCGAGGCGATGCTTTTGTAGTTTTTAAAACGGTTCAGATAGTACGATCCACAGCTGAAGACCGAATATCCCAGAATGGATAGCGGAAGCAGATAGAGCCAGTTGATGTATTCCGGAGCATTGAAAAAAAGAGCAATCCGCTCACCCCAGAGCAGAATGATCACAAATGCAAAAAAAGTGGTCGCGATGGAGATGCCCATCGAAAGATAGAAGAGCTGTTCGGCATCGGTATCACGTTTGGGCAGCAGGATGGCAAACTCGTACTTTGCCGTCATAAACGCGGTGAGTATCACAAAAAGGGAAGTGAAAGCCGCAAAAACCCCGATCTCATCGGGAGTGAAAAGCCTGGTGATGACCGGAAGGAAGAGAAGTGGCAGAATCTGTGCAACAGTAGCACCCGTGAGCATGGTCAGGAAGTGCCGGATAAATGGTGTTGCCTTACGCAAATCGGTGGGTACTCCGCTGGTAGTGTGTGTGAGATGACTGTTTCCCTGCCCTGTTTCGGATCCGGCTGCGATCAATCCGGTACCGGGCCCTGAAAAAATGATCAGGTGCTCCAAATTACCATAACGCGTTCTGATTGGCAACTGCCGGGATGGTACACCTGCTGAATGCAACAATATTAAATCACAGAATATGAATCAATCGACAATGATTAAACCGAAAAAAACTTTAAGTTCCTGTCAATAAAAATTACTTATCAGCAATTTTATGGCCGGTATTTACGGAATCTTCGCGGATTCTTTTGACAAGGACTTCCCCTACTACAAACGGATGTTTTCAAGCGGATTTGAAAACGTGATCGACAAGCAGGTAACGGTGGGTGACCGGGGTGTGATCGGTCGGTCATCCCTGAATCGATTTCCGGATGACCGCTTTTTTCACAAGGATAGCGGTGACCTTTTTCTGAATGAAGGGGTGTTGTTGAATTATGACCGGAAGGATCTCCCGGACGCCTTTTTCCGGGATTACCGCAGCAAAGGGGATACGTTTTTCAGGGATCTGGCCGGGTCATACTGCGGATTGATCGCCTCCGGTAACGGCCGGAAGATTATCCTGTACAACGATTTCTTAAGCACCCGCCCGGTCTACTACTATCACGATCCCGGTGCGAACATCTTCATGTTCAGCAGCGAATTGAAGTTTTTTACCCCGGTATTTCGCCAGATGGGCATTCCATTTGAGCCCAATGTGCTCGCCTGGCAGGAGCTCTCGGTGAACGGATATCTGATCGGTACCCATACCCTGATTACAGGTGTGGAGAAGTTGCCCCGGAACAGCCTGCTCGTGTGGGATGATGCCGGAGGAGATCTTTCCGTTAAAAGTCAGGGCGCAGATCTGGATTCCGGACATGTGTATGACTCAGAAGAGAAGCTTTATGATGATATCTCCTCGCGATTGCTCTGGAATATCCGGGCATCCCGCGAAAAAGACCTCAGTTACGGATATGAACATTTTCAGGTGCTGAGTGGCGGACTTGACTCCCGCCTGAATGTAGCTTTGGCACACCACCTCGGCTACGACCCCGGCCGGACGCTGACATTCACCCAGTCAGGTACCACCGAAGAGTCTTGCGCACGCGCATTCGGCCGGTACCTTGGGTTGAATCACAAAGTGGTACATCTTGATGGGGGCAACTACCTGAAGTCCGATCTGTTTGCTTCGGGCCTTGCAAATGATGGCCTGGTTATGATCCATGGTGCCGCACAGCAGTATTACAATATCCGGAAATCCATGAGTGGCGAATATGGGATGCTGCATAGCGGCCAGATCGGTGGTGCGGTATTCGGCTCCTTTACCCGATGGCGCAAACAACTCTACGAGATGGTCCGCAAACAGGCTTTTTTCCGCGATGATTCTGTTTTTGACCGCTATTTTACCAATCATCCCCGTATAAATAACTACGCCTCGATTCCGAAAAAGGGGTACAGCCTGTATGCCCTGGAGGAACGTATGGTGAATGCCACGTTCAACGGGGACATTG